>NZ_JBEXKC010000024.1:0-102343 GCF_040609475.1 Streptomyces sp. NPDC004667
GCTCTCCGCCTCGCCCGGGCGGGGGGGGGGGGGGGGGCCCCGGGGGGGGGGGGGGGGGGCCCCGCGGGGGGGGGGGGGGGGCCCCGGGGGGGGGGGGGGGGGGGGGCCCCGGCCGCGGCCCCCCACACCTGTGGATCAGCCGGTCAGAGGGCGAGCGCCTGGGCGCGTCGCTTCACCTCCGTGCCGCGATTCTCGCTCAGCGCCTGAGCGGGGGTGCCCGGCAGGGTGGGGTCCGCGGTGAACATCCACTCCAGGATCTCCTCGTCGGAGAAGCCGTCGTCGCGCAGCACGGTCAGCAGGCCGACCAGGCCCTTGACGATCTTGTCGCCGTCGATGAAGGGGGCGGGCACCTGGAGGGAGCGGTTCTCGCCGCGGCGCACGGCGAGCAGCTGACCTTCCTTGACCAGCTGGCGGACCCGGGTCACTTCGATGTCGAGCATCTCCGCGATGTCGGGGAGGTACAGCCAGGCGGGGACAAGGGCATCGATCTTTGCGTCAATCTCGGTCACGGGGACAAGCCTGCCATCTCGGACCGACAGCCGGTACCCGAGCCACCCCGTCCGGGGACGGGGCGGGCCGGGCGCGCGGTCCGCGCGGGGGCCGGCGCGGCGTCCGCGCCGAGGGCGTCGCGGCGGGTCGGGGCCGGGTGGAGCGGCGGTGGAGGCGCGGCGGAGGCGTCCGGGAACGCGTACCGGGGAGACCGTCCGGGCTCCGCGGGGGCCCTGCGGGGGGCCGCGGGGGGGCCGCGTCAGGCGGTGGCGGACTTCAGCGGGACGTCCGGGTCCGCGACCCTGTCCGGGTCTGCGGGGACGGCCGATTCGATCAGCCTGCGGCCCTGCGCCAGGTCGCGGGGGCGGCCCACGGCCAGGACGGCGACCAGCGCGCCCTCCCTCAGCCAGCACACCGACCAGGTGGCGTCGTCCGGGGAGCCCCGCCAGAGCAGGGTGTCGGCGCCGCCGTGGTGGCCCGCGTACTGCACGAAGCGGCCGAACTGCTCGGACCAGAAGTACGGGACGGGGTCGTAGGCCTGGACGGGCTCCCCCGCGACGATGTTCGCCGCGACCGCCCGGGGGCCCTGGAGGGCGTTGTCCCAGTGGTGGACCAGCAGCCGGGCCCCGTAGCGGGCGGAGGGGAAGGAGGAGCAGTCGCCCACCGCGTACACCCCGGGCACCGAGGTGCGCAGGTACGCGTCGGCGGTGATCGAGCCGTCGGGGCCGCGCTCGATCCCGGTGCCGTCCAGCCAGCCCGTGGCGGGCCGGGCTCCGATGCCGACGACCACCGCCCCCGCCGCCAGCTCCCGGCCGTCGGCGAGCCGGACCAGCCCCTCCTCGATCCCGGCCACGGCGGCCCCGGTGATCAGGGTGGCCCCGGCCTCGGCGTACCACCGGGCCATCGGGGCGGCCACCTCGGCGGGCAGGGCCCCGGCCAGGACCCGGTCCGCGGCCTCGACCACCGTGACGGCGCAGCCGGCCCCGCGGGCCGCGGTGGCGAACTCGGCGCCGATCCAGCCGGCCCCGACCACCACGAGGTCGTGGGCCGCCGCCAGGACGGGGCGCAGCCGGGCGGCGTCGTCGAGGGTGCGCAGCAGGTGCACGCCCGGGACGCCGGAGGAGCCGGGCAGGGTCAGCGGTTCGGCTCCGGTGGCCAGGACCAGGACCTCGTAGGGGACGGGTCCGGCCGGGGTGTCGAGCTCGTGCGCCGCGGGCCGTACGCCGGTGACCTCGGTGCCCAGGCGCAGGTCGATGCGGAGTTCCTCGAAGTCCACGTCGAAGGCCACGTCGAAGGCGGCCTCCTCGGCCTTGCCGAGCAGCACCGCCTTGGACAGCGGGGGCCGGTCGTAGGGCTGGTGGGGTTCGGCGCCCAGGAGGGTCACGGGGCCGGTGAAGCCCTGTTCGCGCAGGGCCACGGCGGTCTGCACGCCGGCCATTCCGGCGCCGACGATCACGACACCGGGCTTCGTCTGTTGCGTCTGCTCGCTCACCCGCCCCAGCCTAGTGAACTGACGGTCCGTCAGGAACAGGGGGCGGGGAAGTACGGGCGGGCGCCGGGGAGGCAGCCTTACCCGCCACCCCCGCCGGGGTTAGTCTGGCCACCGTACCTATCGCGGGAGTCCGGGCGCACCGGGCTGAGAGGGAGGCTGGCCGGCCTCCGACCGTACGAACCTGATCCGGGTCATGCCGGCGAAGGGAGGGGCTGGACGCCCATGCACTCATCTCGGAAGGGATCCGCGGGAACCGCGGGATCCACCGGATCCGACGTCCTCGTCATCGGGGGCGGGATCATCGGCCTGGTCACCGCCTGGCGGGCGGCCCGGCGCGGGCTGCGCACCGTACTGGCCGACCCGGACCCCGGCGGGGGCGCCGCCCGGGTCGCGGCGGGCATGCTCGCCGCCGTCACCGAACTGCACTACGGCGAGGAGACCCTGCTCGGGCTCAACGTTGCCTCCGCCGCCCGCTACCCGCAGTTCGCCGCCGAGCTGGCCGAAGCCAGCGGCGGCCTGGACATCGGCTACCGGGCCTGCGGCACCCTCGCCGTCGCCCTCGACGCCGACGACCGCCTCCACCTGCGGGAGCTCCACGCCCTGCAGCGCCGTTGCGGCCTGGAGTCGCAGTGGCTCACCGGCCGCGAGTGCCGCCGCCTGGAGCCGATGCTGGCCCCGGGGGTACGCGGGGGGCTGCGCGTCGACGGGGACCACCAGGTGGACCCGCGGCGGCTCGCGGCCGCCCTGCTGGCCGCCTGCGAGCGCGCCGGGGTGGGCGTCCACCGGACGGCCGCCACCCGGCTGCTGACCGGGGCCGACCGCGCGCTGGGCGCCGTACTGGAGGACGGCACGGAGCTGCGCGCCGACCAGGTCGTGCTCGCGGCGGGCTCCCTGAGCGGGCGGCTGGAGGGGGTGCCGCCGGAGGTGGCGGTGCCGGTGCGGCCGGTGAAGGGCCAGGTGCTGCGGCTGTCGGTGCCGCCGGCGTACGCGCCGTTCCTGTCGCGGACCGTACGGGCCGTCGTGCGCGGCAGCCACGTCTACCTGGTGCCCCGCGAGAACGGCGAGCTGGTCGTCGGAGCCACCAGCGAGGAACTCGGCTGGGACACCACCGTCACCGCGGGCGGGGTCTACGAGCTGCTGCGCGACGCCCACGAGCTGGTCCCCGGGATCACCGAGCTCCCCCTGGTCGAGACCCGGGCCGGACTGCGCCCCGGCTCCCCCGACAACGCGCCGCTGCTGGGCCCGACCGACCTGCCCGGACTGCACCTGGCCACCGGGCACTACCGCAACGGGGTGCTGCTGACCCCGCTCACCGGCGACGTGATGGCGGAGCTCCTGGCCACCGGCACCGTGCCGGAGGTCGCCCGCCCCTTCAGCCCCCGCCGCTTCTCCACCACGCGTCAGGAGACCTACGCATGACCATCTCCGTCAACGGCGAGCCGCGCGAGATCGCGGCCGGCACCACCCTCGACGCGGTGGTGGCCACCCTGACCCGGGCGCCCAAGGGCGTCGCCGCCGCCCTCAACGAGACCGTCGTCCCGCGCGGCCAGTGGCCGCACACCCCGGTGGGCGACGGCGACCGCGTCGAGGTCCTCACCGCCGTGCAGGGGGGCTGAGCACCATGGCCGACGACCTCTTCACCCTCGGCGGACGGACCTTCTCCTCCCGCCTGATCATGGGCACGGGCGGGGCCCCGAGCCTGGACGTCCTCGAACGCTCCCTGGTCGCCTCCGGCACCGAGCTGACCACGGTGGCCATGCGCCGCCTGGACCCGACGGTGCAGGGCTCGGTCCTGTCCGTCCTCGACCGGCTCGGCATCGCGGTCCTGCCGAACACGGCGGGCTGCTTCACCGCGGGCGAGGCCGTGCTCACCGCCCGGCTGGCGCGGGAGGCCCTCGGCACCGACTGGATCAAGCTGGAGGTCGTCGCCGACGAGCGCACCCTCCTGCCCGACGGCGTCGAGCTGCTGGACGCCGCCGAGGTCCTGGTCGACGAGGGCTTCACCGTCCTGCCGTACACCAACGACGACCCGGTCCTCGCACGGAAGCTGGAGGACGTGGGCTGCGCGGCGATCATGCCGCTGGGCTCCCCCATCGGTTCGGGGCTCGGCATCCGCAACCCGCACAACTTCGAGCTGATCACGGAGCGGGCCGGGGTGCCGGTGATCCTGGACGCCGGGGCCGGCACCGCCTCCGACGCCGCCCTCGCGATGGAGCTCGGCTGCGCGGCGGTGATGCTGGCCTCGGCGGTCACCCGCGCGCAGGCGCCCGTCCTGATGGCGGCCGCCATGCGGGACGCCGTCACGGCGGGCCGCCTCGCCTTCCGCGCCGGCCGCATCCCCCAACGCCGCTTCGCCGAAGCCTCCTCCCCCACGGAGGGCCGCGCCACCCTCGACCCGGAACGCCCGGCGTTCTGAGGGGGTCGGGGGGCTGCCCACCCGCCCCCTGGTCTGCGGGTCGGGGGTCGGGTGGGGAGCGGGGTCCCCACCCGACCCCGTGCGCGTGCCCGCCCGCCCACCTGCGGTGCGAGGCCCGCTGCCCGCCCCCCATGTCACGGCTGCGCTGCAAGCGTGGACACGCCGGACGGCTCAAACGCGTCGCCTCGTAGAATCGCCGGGTGGATACGACCCTGGAAGACCCTCTCGTCGGGCGCGTGCTCGACGGCCGCTACCGCATCGACGCCCGCATCGCGGCCGGCGGCATGGCCACGGTCTACCGGGCCGTCGACACCCGCCTGGACCGTGTGCTCGCGCTGAAGGTGATGCATCCGGCGCTCGCCGCCGACGGCGCCTTCGTCGACCGCTTCATCCGTGAGGCGAAGTCCGTGGCCCGCCTCGCCCACCCCAACGTGGTCGCCGTGTTCGACCAGGGCACGGACGGCCCGTACACGTACCTCGCCATGGAGTACGTGTCCGGCTGCACCCTGCGCGACGTGCTGCGCGAGCGCGGCGCGCTCCAGCCGCGGGCCGCCCTCGACATCTTCGAGCCGGTGCTCGCCGCCCTCGGCACCGCGCACCGGGCCGGTTTCGTCCACCGGGACATGAAGCCCGAGAACGTCCTGATCGGCGACGACGGCCGCGTCAAGGTCGCCGACTTCGGTCTGGTCCGCTCCGTGGACGCCGCGACGAACACCACCGGCTCGATCCTCGGCACCGTCTCCTACCTGGCGCCCGAGCAGATCGAGAACGGCGTCACCGACACCCGGGTGGACGTCTACGCCTGCGGCGTCGTCCTGTACGAGATGCTCACCGGCTCCAAGCCGCACACCGGCGGCACCCCCGCCCAGGTGCTCTACCAGCACCTCCACGAGGACGTCCCGCCCCCGTCGGCCGCCGTCCCCGGACTGCCCGCCGCCCTCGACTCCCTGGTCGCGGACGCCACCGCCCGCGCCCCCGAGCTGCGTCCCACCGACGCCGCGGCCCTGCTCGGGCTGGCCCGGGAGGCGCGGGAGCGGCTCAGCGACGCCGAGCTGGACTCCGTACCTCCGCAGGCCCTGGACGGGGAGCGGGCGGCCACCGAGGACCGCACCAGCGTGATCCCCCGCCCCGTGGAGGCCCCGCAGCCGGTGCACCACACCTCCCGGCTGGAGCGCCCGCAGCCGCCCGCGGCCCCCACGGCTCCCGCGCCGGGCCGCCCGCGCCGCGGGATGCTCCTGGTCGTCGCCGGGGTCCTGCTGGCGCTCGGGCTGGGCGCCGGGGTCTGGTACATCAACTCCGGCCAGTTCACCAAGGTCCCCAACCTCCTCGGCAAGACGGAGGGGGAAGCCCGCTCCCAGCTGTCGGCGGCCGGGCTCGGGGTGAAGCGGGTGGACCGGAAGTTCAGCGACGCCTTCGACCGCGGGACGGTCATGAACAGCACCCCCGAGGGCGGCAAGCAGATCCGCGGCAACGGGGCGGTCGTCCTGACCGTGTCCCGCGGCCCCGAGCTGGTCAGCGTCCCCGACCTGAAGGGACGGCCGCTGGAGGACGCCAAGGCCGAGCTGACGAAGACGGGCCTGGCGCCCGGCATCGTCACCCAGGCCTTCAGCCAGGACGTCGCCCAGGGCTCGGTGATCGAGACCAACCCGCTGGGCGGCAACAAGCGGGCGCCCGACACCGCGATCGCGCTCGTCGTCAGCAAGGGCCGCCCCATCGCGGTCCCGGCCGTCACCGGCAAGCCCCTCGACCAGGCACGGGCCGCGCTGGAGGCCGTCGGGCTGACGGCGCAGGCGGCGCCCGAGCAGGTCAACTCCCCTTCCCCGGCCGGCACGGTCGTGAGCCAGTCGGTCGCCGCGGGCGCCTCGGCGGCGGGCGGTGACACCGTCACGCTGACCGTGTCCAAGGGCCCCCGGCAGGTCCTGGTGCCGGACGTGACCAACCAGGACGTGGACCCGGCCCGCAAGACCCTGGAGGCCCTGGGCTTCAAGGTGAAGGTGGACCGCCCGTTCCTCTCCTTCAGCAACACCGTGGACACCCAGTCGGTGCCCGGCGGCCAGGGCGCCCCCGAGGGCAGCACCATCACCCTCAAGACCAAGGGACTGTGACGGACCGTGACGCGCAACCCCGTGGGCGGGCACGTCCCCGTCGCCGGCGGCCTCGCCTCGGTCGGCCTCACCTACGCCCGTGAGATGGGCGCCGAGGCCCTCCAGGTCTTCGTCGCCAATCCGCGCGGCTGGGCCACGCCGACCGGCAACCCGGCGCAGGACGAGCTGTTCCGGACGCAGTGCGCCGAGGAGTCCCTCCCGGTGTACGTCCACGCCCCGTACCTGATCAACTTCGGCTCGCACAACGGGGCCACGGTGGAGAAGTCGGTGGAGTCGCTGCGCCACTCGCTGCGCCGGGGCCGGGAGATCGGCGCGCTCGGAGTGGTCGTGCACACCGGGTCGGCGACCGGGGGCCGCCCGCGCGAGGCCGCGTACGCGCAGGTCAGGGAGTACATGCTGCCGCTGCTGGACGAGCTGACGCACGAGGACGACCCGTTCCTGCTGCTGGAGTCCACCGCCGGTCAGGGTTCCTCGCTGTGCTCCCGGACCTGGGACTTCGGGCCCTACTTCGAGGCGCTCGACCACCACCCCCGGCTCGGCATCTGCCTGGACACCTGCCACATCTTCGCGGCGGGCCACGACCTGGCCGAGCCGGGCGGCACCAAGCAGACGCTGGACCTGCTGGTGGACACGGTGGGGCCGGGCCGGCTGAAACTGATCCACGCCAACGACTCCAAGGAGGGCGTCGGCGCCCACAAGGACCGGCACGCCAACATCGGCCAGGGCCACATCGGCCGGGAGGCCTTCGCGGAGCTGTGTTCGCACCCCGAGACGGAGGGGGTGCCGCTGATCATCGAGACGCCCGGCGGCAAGGAGGGGCACGCCGCCGACGTGGCCCTGCTGAAGGAGCTGCGCGGCGTCCACTGAGTGGAAGATCCCTTGAGGGAATACCCCAGGGGGGTATACGGTTCTGTCCATCGGCAGAACCGCCACCGGGCTGTTTCCACCAGGGGGTCGTCATGGATCAGGCACACGCCCACCACGAAGGCGAACACGGGCACCAGGGGCACCAGGGGCATCAGAAGCACCAGGGGCACGACCACCACGGCCACGGGGCCGTCGGGTGGCCCATGGCCGCCCGCGCCACCCTGCACTGCCTCACCGGGTGCGCCATCGGCGAGGTGCTCGGCATGATCATCGGAACCGCCCTGGGCTGGGGGAACGTCCCGACGATGATCCTCGCGATCGTCCTCGCGTTCTTCTTCGGCTACGCGCTCACCCTGCGCGGCGTCCTCGCCGCCGGAGTGGACTTCCGTTCGGCCGTCCGGGTGGCTCTGGCCGCGGACACCCTTTCGATCGCCGTCATGGAGCTGATCGACAACGGGGTCATCGCCCTGTGGCCCGGCGCCATGGACGCGCAGCTCTCGGACGCCCTGTTCTGGGCCGCGCTCGCGCTCTCCCTCGCGCTGGCCTTCGTCGTGACCACCCCGGTCAACAAGTGGATGATCGGCCGCGGCAAGGGCCACGCGGTCGTCCACCAGTACCACTAGAGCTCGGGGCCGTCGCCCGGTTCCTCCTGGTACGAGAAGCGCTGCTCGCGCCAGGGGTCGCCGATGTTGTGGTAGCCCCGCTCCTCCCAGAAGCCCCGGCGGTCCGCGGTCATGTACTCGACGCCGCGGACCCACTTGGGGCCCTTCCAGGCATAGAGGTGCGGGACCACGAGCCGCAGCGGGAAACCGTGCTCGGCCGTCAGCAGTTCGCCGCCCATATGGGTGGCGAAGACGGTCCGGTCGGAGGCGAAATCGGCCAGTCTCAGGTTGGAGCTGAAGCCGTACTCGGCCCACACCATCACGTGCGTGACCTGCGGCGCCGGCGGGGCCAGCGCCAGCACGGTGCGCGCCATGACACCGCCCCATTCGGCGCCCGGCATGCTGAACTTGGTGACGCAGTGCAGGTCGGCGACCACCGAATCGAACGGCAGGGCCGCGAACTCCTCGTGGTTCCAGCAGTGCTTCTCACCGTCGGCCGTGGCGCCGAAGACGCGGAACTCCCAGCGCTCCGGCTTGAACTTGGGCACGGGACCGTAGTGGGTGACCGGCCAGCCCCTCTGCAACCGCTGCCCCGGGGGGAGCTCGAACTGCTCTGCTCCCGGAGATTCCCGGCTTTCCGGCTGACCCATGTCTCCATGGTGACAGACGCGGCGGGGTGGTCACGACCAGGTCCTGCCCTATACGGGCAAGTCGCAGCAACTCCCACTAAGGAGGCACTTACTGGACGCTCCCGGGTGGCGGTGCAAAGATGCGCGCACCTGCCCAGTCACCTAGCTGACATTGCTTGGAAGGAGCCTCTGCGATGCAGGGCGACCCCGAGGTCCTTGAGTTTCTCAACGAGCAGCTGACCGGCGAGCTCACGGCCATCAACCAGTACTGGCTGCACTACCGCATCCAGGACAACAAGGGCTGGACGAAGCTCGCCCACTACACGCGCGCCGAGTCCATCGACGAGATGAAGCACGCGGACAAGATCACCGAGCGCATCCTGATGCTCGACGGTCTGCCGAACTACCAGCGCCTCTTCCACGTGCGCGTCGGCCAGACGCTCACGGAGATGTTCCAGGCCGACCGGCAGGTCGAGGTCGAGGCCATCGACCGCCTCAAGCGGGGCATCGAGGTCATGCGCGGGAAGGGCGACGTCACGTCCGCCCGGCTCTTCGAGGAGATCCTGGAGGACGAGGAGCACCACATCGACTACCTCGACACCCAGCTGGAGCTCATCGAGAGCATCGGCGAGCCGCTCTACATCGCCCAGCTGATCGAGCAGCCGGAGAGCTAGGCCGCTTCGGCGAGAGCGGGCGAGGGTACGAGTGCGGGCTCGGGCGCGGTCCCGGCGGCGGCAGCGGCCGTGATCGCGGGAACGAGCCGGGAGTCGGCCGCCAGGACCGCCGCCCCGTCACCCTTCTCCACCAGCTCCCGACGCGGGCAGGCCCCGCGGCCGAGGAGGCCCTGGATGGTGCGCACGCAGGAGCCGCAGTCGGTGCCGGCCTTGGTGGCCGAGGCGATCTGGCGGGGGGTGCAGGCCCCGGCAGCCGCGTGTTCCTTGACCTGCTTGTCGGTGATCCCGAAGCAAGAGCAGACGTACACGCGGTTCACCTCCCTGGTGCGGAACGGTTCTGCGGGCCATCCCCATTCGGTGAGGCTTACCTAACCGTACCCAAACCGAGGGTCCCCCAAAAGACCCGGATACGACGATGGGGCACGGATCACATCGATCCGTGCCCCATCGTCGTAGGAAGCTACTTACTGATCGCGGTACATCTCGGCGACCAGGAACGCCAGGTCCAGGGACTGGCTGCGGTTGAGGCGCGGGTCGCAGGCCGTCTCGTAGCGCTGGTGCAGGTCGTCGACGAAGATCTCGTCGCCGCCGCCCACGCACTCGGTGACGTCGTCACCGGTGAGCTCGACGTGGATGCCGCCCGGGTGGGTGCCCAGGGCCTTGTGGACCTCGAAGAAGCCCTTGACCTCGTCGAGCACGTCGTCGAAGCGGCGGGTCTTGTGGCCGGAGGCCGCCTCGAAGGTGTTGCCGTGCATCGGGTCGGTGACCCAGGCGACGGTCGCACCGGACGCGGTGACCTTCTCGACCAGCTCCGGAAGCTTCTCGCGGACCTTGTCGGCGCCCATGCGGACGACGAAGGTCAGCCGGCCGGGCTCGCGCTCGGGGTCCAGGCGGTCGATGTAGGTGAGCGCCTCGTCCACCGTGGTGGTGGGGCCGAGCTTGATGCCGAGCGGGTTGGCGATCTGCGAGCAGAACTCGATGTGCGCGTGGTCCAGCTGGCGGGTGCGCTCGCCGACCCAGACCATGTGGCCCGAGGTGTCGTACAGCTTGCCGGTGCGCGAGTCCGTAC
The DNA here is from genome assembly GCF_040609475.1 of Streptomyces sp. NPDC004667. Classification (NCBI taxonomy): domain Bacteria; kingdom Bacillati; phylum Actinomycetota; class Actinomycetes; order Kitasatosporales; family Streptomycetaceae; genus Streptomyces; species Streptomyces sp. NPDC004667. Next base: position 10,344 of record NZ_JBEXKC010000024.1, read on the forward strand.
GGGTCAGCGCGCCCTCGTAGTCGAGGAGCAGCGCCTCGTGGGAGGCGTAGAACTCCACCGCCTTGAACTCGGCCGGGTCGGTGCCGCAGGCCTTCATGAAGTTCAGCGCGTTGTCGATCTCCCGCGCGAGCTGCTCGTAGCGCTGCCCGGACGGGGAGGACTTCACGAAGTCCTGGTTCCAGGCGTGCACCTGGCGCAGGTCGGCGTAACCACCGGTGGTGAAGGCGCGCACCAGGTTCAGCGTCGAGGCCGAGGCGTGGTACATGCGCTTCAGCCGCTCGGGGTCCGGGATCCGGGCCTCTTCGGTGAAGGCGAAGCCGTTGACGGAGTCGCCGCGGTAGGTCGGCAGGGTGACGCCGTCGCGGGTCTCGGTGTCCTTGGAGCGCGGCTTGGAGTACTGGCCGGCGATGCGGCCGACCTTGACGACGGGCACGGAGGCCGCGTACGTCAGGACGGCGCTCATCTGGAGCAGCGTCTTCAGCTTGGCGCGGATGTGGTCGGCGGACACGGCGTCGAAGGCCTCGGCGCAGTCGCCGCCCTGGAGCAGGAACGCCTCGCCCTTGGCGACGGCTCCCAGACGGGCGCGCAGCTGATCGCACTCACCCGCGAACACGAGGGGAGGATACGACTCGAGGTCCGCGACGACAGCGCGCAGTGCCTCGGCATCGGGGTACGAAGGCTGCTGCGCCGCGGGAAGGTCTCGCCAGGTCGCCTGATGGGCGGGGGCTTGGGTTTCAGCGTTCACGGTCACCTCGTACACATTACGGCGTCACACGTCCCGTCCGGCCCGGCGCCCACCTGGTGAGACGGTGTCGTTCGAAGGCGCGGACGGCGAAATTGAACGGAATCCGTGCTTCACATGTCGGTATAGAACGGATGCAGCGGGATCCCGTCCGCTTGGGCTAGGGTGCCTCGCATGTACGCACACTCCGACCAGAACTGGTGGTGGCCCGCTCCCGGCGGCCCACCCCTCGTGCGTACCCACTGACACGAGCGACGCGAAGGCCGCCCCGAGGGGCGGCCTTTCGCGTTTCCGCGACCGGGTCGTCCCTCCCGCCGACAAGCCAGCCGGATCCGCAGGTGCGCGGATCCACCGGAAGGACGCCCACACCATGTCCCAGTCCCAGTCCCAGTCCCAGGACTCACCGCTCCGGGTCCCCCGCTCCCAGGATGGCCCCTTCGACCCGAGTCGGCTCCTCGACGAGTCCTGCCCGCCGTTCGCGCTGCTCCGCCGGCGCACCCCGGGCCGTGACCACGACACCGTCGAGGTGCTGATCGGGCCGGTGCACGAGGCCGCCCGGCTGGCCGACCTGCCGGTACGGGAGCTGCCCACCCTCGCCCTCGTGCCCTTCCGGCAGATCCGCGAGCGCGGTTTCGACGTGCGCGACGACGGCACCCCGCTGAGCGTGCTGACCGCCGAGGAGGTCCACGAGATCCCCCTCGCGGCGGCGCTGGCGGCGCTGCCCGGCCATGACGTACGGGTCGAGGACGGGGGCTTCGACGTCACCGACGAGGACTACGCGGCCACCGTCGAGCGCGTGATCCGCGACGAGATCGGGCGCGGCGAGGGCGCGAACTTCGTGATCCGGCGGACCTACGGGGGCCGGATCGACGGTTTCGGCCGGGCCGACGCGCTCGCCCTGTTCCGGCGGCTGCTGGAGGGCGAGCGGGGCGCGTACTGGACGTACGTCGTGCACACCGGGGAGCGGACCCTCGTCGGGGCGAGCCCGGAGGTCCACGTGCGGATGTCCGGCCGCACGGTGGTGATGAACCCGATCAGCGGCACCTACCGCTATCCCGCCGGGGGGCCGACCGCCGAGTCGCTCCTGGCCTTCCTCGGGGACCGCAAGGAGACCGAGGAGCTGTCGATGGTGGTCGACGAGGAGCTCAAGATGATGTGCACGGTCGGCGACATGGGCGGGGCCGTCGTCGGGCCGCGGCTGAAGGAGATGTCCCACCTCGCGCACACCGAGTACGAGCTGCGCGGACGCTCCTCGCTGGACGTCCGGGAGGTGCTGCGGGAGACCATGTTCGCGGCGACCGTGACGGGCTCGCCCGTGCAGAACGCCTGCCGCGTGATCGAGCGCTACGAGAGCGGCGGCCGCGGCTACTACGCGGGCGCGCTGGCCCTCCTCGGCCTGGACGCCTCCGGCGGCCAGACCCTGGACTCCCCCATCCTGATCCGCACCGCCGACATCGCCGCGGACGGGACCCTGCGGGTGCCGGTCGGCGCGACCCTGGTGCGCCACTCCGACCCGCGCGGCGAGGTGGCGGAGACCCATGCCAAGGCCGCCGGGGTGCTGGCGGCCCTCGGTGTGCGGGAGGCGGCGCCCCGCCCTGCCTTCGAGGGGGTCCGGCTGGCCGACGACCCCCGGGTGCAGGCCGCGCTGGCGGCCCGGCGGGCCGATCTCGCGCCGTTCTGGCTGCGGATGCAGGAGCAGCCCGCGTCGCTGACCGGCCACGCGCTGGTGGTCGACGGGGAGGACACCTTCACCGCGATGCTGGCCCACGTGCTGCGGGTCACCGGGCTGGAGGTGACCGTACGCCGCTACGACGACCCCGGCCTGCGGACCGCGGCCCTGGCCTGGGAGGGGCCGATCGTCCTCGGCCCGGGTCCGGGCAACCCGGCGGAGTCCGGCGACCCGAAGATGCGGATGCTGCGCGCCCTGGCCGGGGAGCTGCTGGCCTCGCACCGGGGCGGGATCCTGGGCGTCTGCCTGGGCCACGAGCTGCTGGCCGCCGAACTCGGGCTGCCGCTGGTCCGCAAGGCGGAGCCCGCGCAGGGGGCGCAGACGCGGATCGGCCTCTTCGGGGCCGAGGAGGTGGTGGGCTTCTACAACACCTACACGGCGCACTGCTCCGACGAGCTGGCCGTGCGCCTGGCCGGGGAGGGGGTCGAGGTCGCCCGGGATCCGCAGACCGGCGAGGTGCACGCCCTGCGGTCGGCCGCGAGCGGGGTCGCGGGCGTGCAGTTCCACCCGGAGTCGGTGCTCACCCTGCGGGGCGCGGACCTGGTCCGCGAACTGCTGACGGGGGTCATGACCCCGGCCTGACCGGCCCCGCCGGCCCGGTCAGGGGGACGGCACCAGCGTGTTCTCGGAGCGGCGGCCGGCCAGGTAGTCGGCGACGTTGCGGACGGTGGTGTCGATGATCTGCCCGACCGCGTCGGCCGTGTAGTAGGCCTGGTGGCCGGTCACCACGACGTGCGGGAAGGTGACCAGCCGGGCCAGGGTGTCGTCCTCGACGGCTTCGAGGGACTTGTCGAGGAAGAACACCCCGGCCTCCGCCTCGTACACGTCGAGGCCGACCCCGGCGAAGCGGCCCGCCCTGAGCTCGTCGACCAGGGCGGCGGCGTCGATCAGGCCTCCCCGGCTGGAGTTCACGAGGATCGCGTCGTCCCGCATGGCCTTCAGGGCGGCCGCGTCGATCAGGTGGTGCGTGGACTCCAGCAGGGGCACGTGCAGGCTGATCAGGTCGGACCGGGCGAGGAGCTCCTCCTTGTCCACGTACGTCATGCCCAGCTCCAGGCAGGCCGGGTTGCGGGCGACGTCCCAGCCGAGGAGTGTCATCCCGAAGCCGTGGGCGATCCGGGCGAAGGCCTCGCCGATCTTGCCGGTGCCGAGGATCCCCGCCGTGCGGCCGTGGAAGTCGCGGCCCATCAGCCCGTTCAGCCGGAAGTCGAAGTCGCGGGTGCGGATGGCCGCCCGCACGACCTTGCGGTTGACGGCCATCGCCAGGGTCCAGGCGAACTCGGCCACGGAGTGGGGGGAGTAGTACGAGACGCGGCCGACGGTCATGCCGAGCCGGCGGGCCACGTCCAGGTCGATGTTGTTGAAGCCGGTCGACCGCTGGGCGATCATCTTCGTCCCGCCGGCGGACAGCGCGTTCAGGACCCGGTGGCCGAGGTCCGCGTTCACGCTGGAGGAGACGATCTCGTAGCCGACGGCGATGGGCACGGTGTCCTCGCTCAGCAGGACGTCGAGACAGCGGACCTCGTGCTGCCCGGCGAAGGCCCGTTCCAGGAGCGGCTTCTCGTCGGCGGTCACTCCGAAGGCCAGGATCTCCACGCGTGCTCCCGTACGTCGAACCAGTCGGACCATGGGCCGTTCGTCACGATACGACCCGTGGTCCGACGGCGCCCGAAGGCTCGGCAGCCCTCAGCCGAAGAAGACCCCGACCTCCTCGTACAGCGCGGGGTCGACCGTCTTGAGCTTCGCGGTGGCCTCCGCGATCGGCACGCGGACGATGTCCGTCCCCTTCAGCGCGACCATCGTGCCGAAGTCCCCGTCGCGCACCGCGTCGATCGCGTGCAGCCCGAAGCGGGTGGCCAGCCAGCGGTCGAAGGCGCTCGGGGTGCCGCCGCGCTGGATGTGTCCGAGGACCGTCGTACGGGCCTCCTTGCCGGTCCGCGCCTCGATCTCCTTGGCCAGCCATTCGCCGACGCCCGAGAGCCGGACGTGCCCGAAGGAGTCCGTGGTGGCGTCCTTGAGGACCATCTCCCCGTCGGTGGGCATCGCGCCCTCCGCGACCACCACGATCGGCGCGTAGCTCGCCTTGAAGCGGGAGGTCACCCAGGCGCAGACCTGGTCCACGTCGAAGCGCTGCTCGGGGATGAGGATGACGTTGGCGCCGCCCGCCAGGCCCGAGTGCAGGGCGATCCAGCCGGCGTGCCGGCCCATCACCTCGACGACGAGCACCCGCATGTGGGACTCGGCGGTGGTGTGCAGCCGGTCGATGGCCTCGGTCGCGATGCCGACGGCCGTGTCGAAGCCGAAGGTGTAGTCGGTGGCCGAGAGGTCGTTGTCGATGGTCTTGGGCACGCCCACGCAGGGGATGCCGTGCTCCGCGTGCAGCCGGGCGGCCACGCCCAGGGTGTCCTCGCCGCCGATCGCGACGAGTGCGTCGACCTCGAACTTGGCGAGGTTCTCCTTGATGGCCCGTACGCCGTTCTCCGTCTTGAACGGGTTGGTGCGCGAGGAGCCGAGGATGGTGCCGCCGCGGGGCAGGATCCCGCGGACGGCGGGGATGCCGAGCGGGACGGTGTCCCCCTCGACCGGTCCCCGCCAGCCGTCCTTGAAGCCGACGAACCCGTATCCGTACTCCTGCGTGCCCTTGCGGACGACCGCCCTGATCACCGCGTTGAGCCCGGGGCAGTCGCCGCCGCCCGTGAGCACTCCGACCTTCATGGAATCTCCCTTCGCCATGACGGTCACGCTAGTGGTGACGCAGGTCACAGCAAGGGCCCTGGAGGAGCCAATTCCGGTGAACATACGAGGCGTTGCGTACGCGCGTTCACTCGTACGGGGAAGTAAGTACGACCGGTGTCACCCGTTATGCGTCGGCGTCGTCGAGCCCGCGCTCGATCGCGTACCGGACGAGCTCCACCCGGTTGTGCAGCTGGAGCTTGCCCAGGGTGTTCTGCACGTGGTTCTGCACCGTGCGGTGGGAGATCACCAGCCGCTCCGCGATCTGCTTGTACGAGAGCCCCTTGGCCACCAGTCGCAGCACTTCGGTCTCCCGGTCGGTCAGCTGCGGGGCCTTGGGCTCGTCGGCGGCGGCGGGCGCCGGGACGGTGGCCAGGCGCCGGTACTCGCCGAGGACCAGTCCGGCCAGGCCGGGGGTGAACACCGGGTCGCCGGCCGCGGTGCGCCGCACCGCGTCGATCAGCTCCTGCGCCCCGGCGGACTTCAGCAGGTAGCCGGTGGCCCCGGACTTGACCGCCTCCAGCACGTCCGCGTGCTCCCCGCTGGCCGACAGGACGAGCACGCGCAGCGCGGGATCGGCGCCTACGAGCTCCTTGCAGACCTGTACGCCCGGCATGCCCGGCAGGTTGAGGTCGAGGACCAGCACGCCCGGGCCGGCGGCACGGGCGCGGCGCACGGCCTCCGGTCCGTCCCCGGCGGTGGCCACGACGTCGAACCCGGCGGCGGCCAGGTCGCGGGCGACGGCGTCCCGCCACATCGGATGGTCGTCGACGACCATCACCTTGATCTCGTGGAGGTCGTTCGGCTCGGTCACTGGGTTGTCCCCCTCGGTACTTTCAGTTCCACTTCGGTGCCCTGTCCGGGGACGGACACCAGCTCGGCGCTGCCGCCGAGGTCGCGCAGCCGTCCGCGGATGGACAGGGCCACGCCCATCCGTCCCTCCCCGGCCGCCTGGTCGAGCCGGCCGGCCGGGATGCCCGGACCGTCGTCCCGTACGGTCACGATCACCTCGTCCCCCCAGTCCTCGACCAGGATCCAGGCGCGGGCGCCCTCCCCGGCGTGCTTGCGGACGTTGTCCAGGGCCGCCCCGACCGCCGCGGCCAGCTCCCGCGCGGCGGGCACCGGCAGCGGCACCGGGGCGCCCGGCTCGGCGAAGCTGACCCGGGAGCCGGCGTGCGGGGCGAGCAGGGTGCGCAGGTCCAGCTCGCCCGCCCCGGAGCCGGGCTCCTCCACCTCGTACGTGTCCACCAGCGCGCCCAGCGACCCGTCGCGCGAGACCCGCGAGGGGTGCACCAGCCCGCTGGAGACCAGGGTGCGCAGCGCCACCTCCTGCTCGCCCGCCATCCGGCCGAGGTCGGCGGCCTCGCCGCCCAGCTCGGTGCCGCGCCGCTGGACCATGGCGAGGACCTGGAGGACCCCGTCGTGGATGTCGCGGGCGAGGCGCTCGCGCTCGCGGGTGGCGGCCTCGATCTCCAGGGCCCGGGCGAGGGTCGCCTCGCTGGCGCGGGCGACCTCGATGACGTAGCCGAGGGCTATGGAGGCCACCCAGACCAGCAGGACGTTGTGCAGGGTGTCCCGGGTGGGGTCGCCGCCGTGGATGACGATGTTGGCGACGGCCACGAAGGTCGAGGCGACCCCGGCCCAGCGCCAGCCGCCCTTGAGGGCGAAGGCGAGGACCGAACCGGCCGTCCAGATGCTGGGGAGGGTCGGGCCGCCCGCGGCGATCCGGTCGTGGGCGTCGACGAGCGGCGTCAGCAGGACGCCCACCAGGGCGACGGTGAGGTCGGCGACGAGGAACCGGCGGGTGCAGGACGCGGCTCCGGACGCCTTGCGCCGGGTGGCCACGGTCCAGACGGCGAGGACGGCGAGGTAGCCGGCCGCCGTCCAGGGCCGGTCGAACTTCCGGTAGGCGGAGGCGAACAGCAGCACCGCGTAGACCATGGTGAGCAGCCGGTAGGCCGTCAGGGCCTGCCACAGCGGCTGCTCGACCGACATGCGCACGACGCGCTCGCGCTTCGCCATCTCCCCCACCCCCGTGCGGGCGGCACCGCCGCCCGCACGTCCTACTGCCCGGCCTTGTCGCCCTTGTCAGCCTTGTCGGCCCTATCGCCCTTGTCCGCCTTCTCGGCCTTGGCGGCCTTCTCGGCGTCGGCGATCTGGCGCTTCGCGGCGGTGGCGTAGATGTCCACGTACTCCTGGCCGGAGAGCTTCATGATCTCGTACATGACCTCGTCGGTCACCGAGCGCAGGATGAAGCGGTCCCCGTCCATCCCCTGGTAGCGGCTGAAGTCCAGCGGCTTGCCGATCCGGATGCCCGGACGCATCAGCTTCGGGACGACCTTGCCGGGCGGCTGGATCTTCTCTGTGTCGATCATCGCGACCGGGATCACGGGGGCGCCGGTGGCGAGCGCCACCCGGGCCAGGCCGCCGGGCTTGCCCCGGTAGAGGCGGCCGTCGGGTGAACGGGTCCCCTCGGGGTAGATACCGAACAGCTCCCCGCGTTCGATGACCTCGATGCCGCTCTTGATGGCGGCCTCGCCCGCACCGCGCGCGCCGGAGCGGTCCACCGGGAGCTGGCCGACGCCCTTGAAGAAGGCCGCCGTCAGCTTGCCCTTGACCCCCGGGGAGGTGAAGTACTCCGCCTTCGCGATGAAGGTCACCTTCCGGTCCAGCACCGCGGGCAGGAAGAAGGAGTCGGAGAAGGACAGGTGGTTGCTCGCGAGGATCGCCGGCCCCTCCGCGGGAATGTTCTCGAGGCCCTCCACCCACGGCCTGAACGCGAGCTTCAGGGACCCGCCGATGGAGAACTTCATTGCGCCGTAGATCAACTCGAAAGCCTTCCTGTGTCTGTCGAACAGACCTTAACCCCTGGCTCCGCCGGGAGCGGCCCGACGACCCTGGTCGGTACCACCCCGGTCGCGTACGGTGAAGTCACACAGAGCAACGCACCCGCCAACCCCTCATGACCAAGGAGACCCTGGTGCCCGTCCTCCCTGGAGCCGAGCCGTTCCGCCACGAGGGCGGAGAGGTCGGCGTCCTCCTCTGCCACGGTTTCACCGGCTCCCCCCAGTCCCTGCGCCCCTGGGCCGAACACCTGGCCGCGCGCGGGCTGACGGTCTCCCTGCCGCTGCTGCCGGGACACGGCACGCGCTGGCAGGACATGCAGCTCACCGGCTGGCAGGACTGGTACGCCGAGGTCGACCGCGCGCTGCGGGAGCTGCTGGACCGGTGCGAGCAGGTCTTCGTCTTCGGGCTGTCCATGGGCGGCGCGCTGACCCTGCGGCTGGCCGCCAAGCACGGGGACGCGATCAGCGGGATCGTCCTCGTCAACCCGGCGAACAAGGTCCACGACCCGCTCGCCGTCGCCCTTCCGGTGGTCAAGCACGTCATCCGGTCGACGCCGGGCATCGCGAGCGACATCGCGAAGCCGGGCTCGGAGGAGGTCGGCTACGACCGGGTCCCGACCCGGGCCGCCGACTCGCTGCGCAAGCTCTTCCGGCTGGTGGACGCCGACCTGCCGCAGGTGACGCAGCCGGTGCTGCTGCTGCACAGCCCGCAGGACCACGTCGTGCCGCCGGTGGACTCGGCGCGGATCCTGTCGCGGATCTCCTCGACGGACGTCACCGAGACCCTGCTGGAACAGAGCTACCACGTCGCGACGTTGGACTTCGACGCGGAGCAGATCTTCGCGGACAGCTATGCGTTCGTCGGGCGGCTCGCGGAGAGCGTCGGCAGGGAGGGGGCGGCCAGCGGTGGCTGAGCACGAGGAGTCCTCCGGGGGTGTCCCCCCGCTGGACGAGGAAGCGGCGTGGGCCGCGATCGTCGCCGGGTACGGGCAGGAGCCGCCGGACCCGCCGGGGTCGAGGCCGTTCCGGCCGATCGAGAACCTGATGCTGCCGGAGGAGGACGTCAAGGCGGTGCCTCCGGTGGCGAAGCCGGATCCGAAGGCGAAGCCGGATCCGAAGGCGGACCCCGAGCCGGAGCCGGAGCCTCCGGCGCTCGGCAGCTCGGTGAGCTTCGCTCCGGGCGTGGGGACGGGCGCCCTCGGCGGCGCCGTCGCCGCACCGGGGCCCCGGGACCACACGCCGGCGGAGCCGAAGGACGACGAGGGACACTTCGTCCCCCCGGAGCCGGAGCTGCCGCCCGCGGACACGACGGCGAAGTTCGCGTGGCTCGCGGTGGTGGGCGGGCCGGTGCTGCTGCTGCTCGCGGTGCTGTTGCAGTGGGACATGACCTGGTGGCTGACCACCCTGGGCATCGGCGGCTTCCTGGGCGGCTTCGCCACCCTGGTGGCCCGGATGTCCCAGGACGACGACGAGGACGACGATCCGGGGCGCGGCGCGGTGGTGTGACCTTCCGCCCACGGCGGGGCCGGTTGCCGCTGCGCGGGGCCTGCCCCTACCCACCCTTCCACCGTTCCCGCCTCGAACGCCGGCGGAATTCCAGCCTCGCCGGCGTTTGAGGCGCGGGGTCTGGGGCGGAGCCCCGGGAGTGTGGGTTACCGGGTCGCCGGGAGGCGGAGGGTGGCCAGGACCGGGAGGTGGTCCGTGGCCGTGTGGAGGTCGCGGGAGGTGACCCCGGCCAGCCCCGCCGGGACACCGCACGCCAGTACCTCCACCCCCGCCGAGGCGAAGACGGCGTCGATGCGCCGGTCCGGTGCCGCCGCCGGGAAGGTGTCGCCGCCGCCCCACGGGGCCACCGTCCAGCAGTCGCGCAGGGTCTGCGTGAGGCGCCCGAAGGCCGGTCCCCCGGGGGCCTCGTTCACGTCGGCGGCCACGATCGCGTGCGGTGCCCCCAGTGCGGCGGCCCGCTCGGCCAGCATCCCCGCCTGCGCGGACCGTTCGACGCGGTCCAGGGACAGGTGCGCGCTGACGACCCCGACCCGCGCCGCCCCGAAGCGGACCACGGCCGTCGCGAAGCCCCGCCGGTGCAGTCCGGGGGTCAGCGGCAGCAGGACGTCCTCGGTCCGCTCCACGAAGGCCCGTAGCGAGCACATCAGCAGCGGACCGGCGGCCGTCGCTCCGCCGCTCAGCACCACGAGGTCGGTCTTGGCGGCCAGCCGGGCGGCGTGCTTGCGCCACCGGAAGAACCGCGGGGCTTCCTGGACGAAGACCAGGTCGGGCGCGCAGGCCCGGATGACCCGGGCCAGCGCCTCCTCGTCGTCGCGCAGGGAGCGGATGTTGTAGCTGAGTGCCCGGATCACGGCAGAACCGTCGGGCTCCGTAACAGACTTCGGCAACATGCCCGGCAACTTACGCAGTCGCCCGCCGCTCCCCCAAGGGCGCGACGGGCGGTCATGCGAAAGGATCAGCCCTGGCGGGCCAGGTCCGCGGCGCCGACGAGCCCGGCCTCGCCGCCGAGCTGCGCGGCCAGTACCTGCGCGTGCGGGCGCCAGGCGCCGCCGACCAGCCAGCGCTTGAAGGACTTGCGGATCGGGTCGAGGACGAGGTCGCCCTCGTCGGAGACCCCGCCGCCGACGATGAACGCCGACGGGTCGAAGAGGGAGGCCAGGTCGGCGAGGCCCGCGCCGGCCCAGCGGGCGAGCTCGCGGAAGGCGTCGACGGCCACCAGGTCGCCCTGCCGGGCCGCCTGGCTGATGTGCTTGCCCTCGATGCCCTCGGCGGTGCCGTCGCCCAGGGCGAGCAGGATCGCCGCGTTCTCGGGGGTGGCGTTGGCGCGCTGCCTGGCGTAGCGGACGAGGGCGCGTCCGGAGGCGTACTGCTCCCAGCAGCCCTGGCTGCCGCAGCCGCACAGCAGGCCGTCGGGGACGACCCGGATGTGCCCGAACTCGGCGGCGACGCCGAAGCGTCCGCGGCGCAGCTTGTTGCCGATGATGATGCCGCCGCCCAGACCGGTGCCGAGCGTGATGCAGATGACGTCCTCGTGGCCCTGGCCGGCGCCGAAGCGGTACTCGCCCCAGGCCGCGCAGTTCGCGTCGTTCTCGACGACGACCGGCAGGCCGATGCGCTGCTCGACCTTGTCCTTCAGCGGCTCGTGGCGCCAGTTGATGTTCGGAGCGAAGAGCACGGTGGCGCGCTTGTCGTCCACGTATCCGGCGGCGCCGATGCCGACGGCGTCGATCGTGTGGTTGCTGCTGACCTCGGACACGGCGGCGCAGATCGCCTCCGTCACTCCGTCCGCGGTCGGCGGGGTGGGCACCTTGTACGTCTCAAGGATGGTGCCCTCTTCGTCGACCACGCCGGCCGCGATCTTCGTGCCGCCGATGTCGACGCCGATGGTGAGTCCCATTAGTCCCTCGGTTTCCGGTCAAACCCCGCCACGGCCAACCGTACACGGGGCCGGCGGAGGATCAGTCGAGATCGATCCGCTCGGCCGGGCCCGAATCGGGGCCCTCGTCGTCGCCCCGGCCGCCGCCTCCGCCGTGGCCCCCGCCGTCGCCTCCGGCGGGCCCTCGCGGGGCGGGCGGCCGGTCGTGGGTCCAGCGGCGCTCGTGGCCCTCGACCGCCGAGCGATAGGCGGCGAGCAGCTCGGATCCGGCCGCGGCGAGGTGCCCGAAGACCTCGGGGTTGCGCTCGACGACGGGCTTGGCGGCGGTCTTCGCCTGGTTGACGAACTGGCGCACGGCGCCCTGGGCGGCGGTGCCGAGGAGGGGGTTGTCCAGGGAGGAGACCTTGTCGGCGACGGCCTCGAACAGCTTGAACAGCTCCTCGGCGGCCGTCCCGGTGCCGCCCCGCCCGGCTCCCGCGCCCTCGCGCTCCGCGCGACGGCGCTCCTGCTCGGCGGCGAGGTCCTCGGCACAGGCCTGCGCCCAGGCGTCGTCGGTGGGGCGGTCGGTGGCCTCGCTCATGGCGGACTCTCCTGCGGCGGCGGAACGTGCGGTACTGGCTACTTCCGACGGTACCCGAACGGTGGTACGGGCCTCAGCGCGCGCGGGGCCACAACCGCGGGTCGGGGGTGAAGCGGACGCGCAGGACGCCGTCGTCGAGGGCGGCGCCGGAGACGGTGCAGCGGCGCAGGGCCGAGGGCAGCGGAACGATCCTGCGGTACGGGCCCACCGCGAGCAGCAGCTCGTCCCCGCGCCGGACCAGGTCCAGCTCGCCCTTGCGGGCGCGGGGCAGCGGAACCGCCCAGACGAGGATCCCGTCCTCGGCGAGCCGGTCCTCGACGCTCCAGCCCGTCCCGTCGCCGGCCCCGGGGGCCGGGGCCATGCCGTCGGCGGAGGCGAGGGGGGCCAGGTCGTCGGGGCCCCACGGGTCCCGGCCCAGGTGCGCCGCCGCGACGACGGGCACCACCGGCTCCCAGCCGTCCAGGAAGGACCGCTGCGCCGCCGCGATCCCGGCCACCCAGGGATCGGCGGAGTCCCGCGGCACGAGCCGGTTGGCGACGAGGTCCTGGACGCGCAGCTCGTGCAGGGCGAGGCCGAGCACCCCGGTGCGCAGGGCGGCGTCGGCGGCGGGTCCGGGTTCGGCGACGAGCCGGACGGCGGTGGTGGGGGCCTCCACGACGGCCTGGACGGCGGCCAGCTCCTCGTCCCAGCGGGCGGCGGCCTCGTAGAGCCACTGCGCGGGCTGCGGCACCCCGGCGAGCTGGGCCAGTACGGGGCGCAGCGCGCGGGCCGCCTGCCGTTCGGCGGGGAGCAGCCGGGCGAGGTAGCGGCGCAGCTGGGCGGGGAGGGCGAGGGTGGTCAGCGCCTGGTGCAGCGGGGGCATGTCCACTACGACGAGGTCGGCGCCGGGGGCGGAGGCCGCCCGGCGCAGGGCGCGGAGCAGGGAGAACTGCTCGGCGCCGGGCAGTTCGGTGATCTCCTCGGCGCCGAGCGGGCGGCCGCCGAGCATGCCGATGAAGGCGGCGCCGCGGTCCTGGAGGGCGGCCAGCTCGGTGCGGAACTCCTCGCCGGAGTCGATCCGGGCGAGGTGGAGCCCCTCGGGGGCGGGGGCCCCGCGCAGGGGGTCCTCGGCGGACAGCAGCGACACCCGCCGCCCGCCGCGCACCGCGGCGAGCGCGGTGGCGGCGGCGACGGTGGTCCGCCCGGCGCCACCGGGCCCGGTGATCAACAGGGTCTGGGGCATGTGGTGCGGGGCCTTCCTCGTTCTTGACGCGTCCGGGTCCGGACGCGCCGTGCGCGACGCGTCCGGGGCGGGGTCCGTCAGGAGGAGGTGGCCTCGACGCGCTTCTTCAGGCCGGCCAGCGCCCGGTCGATGATGACCTTCTCGGCCTTGCGCTTGATCATGCCGAGCATCGGGATCTTGACGTCGACGGTCAGCTGGTAGGTGACCTCGGTGCGCCCGCCCTCCAGCGGCGCCAGCCGGTAGGAGCCGTCCAGCTGCCGCAGCATCTGGGACTTGTCCAGGGTCCAGCTGACCTCGTCCTGGCCCTTCCAGCTGTAGGCGAGGGTGTGGTCGTCCTTGATCGCGCCCGCGTCCAGCAGCAGCCGGACCTTCGCGGCGCGGCCCTCGGCGTCGGTGGCCAGCACCTCGGCCTCCTTCACCTCGCCGGTCCACTCGGGGTAGCGGGCGAAGTCGGCGATCACGGCCATGACGTCGGCCGGTGCGGCCTCGATCGTGATGCTAGAGCTGGTGTGTTCCGCCATCGCGGTCGCTCCTCCGGGGAGTGTTCGACAAGTGTGCGGGCGGCCCCCGGCCGCCGCGTGAAGGCTACCGCGCGTGCGGGTCCCGCCACTCCAGCACCTCTCACCACTCCAGGGCCCACGGCCGCCCGGTGGCCGCGAAGTGGCCGACATTGACGCACTCGGTGCCGCCGATCCGGGCCCGTCGGGCCAGTGGCTGGTGGACGTGCCCGAACAGCGCGTACCGCGGCCGGGTCCGCCGGATGGCCGCCAACAGGGCCTCGCTGCCCCGCTCGAAGCGGCGCGCGACGGTGTCGTAGCAGAGCTCGGGAACCTCCGGCGGGATGTGCGAGCACAGCACGTCCACCTCGCCGAGGGCCTCCACCTTGGCGGCGTACTCGTCCTCGTCGATCTCGTAGGGCGTGCGCATCGGCGTGGGCAGGCCGCCGCCGACGAAGCCGAAGACGCGGCCGCCGATCTCCACGCGCTGCCCGTCGAGCACGGTGGTACCGGGTCCGGCGTACTCGGGCCACAGACCCGGCATGTCGACATTGCCGTAGGTGGCGTACGTGGGACTGGGGAAGGCGGCGAACATCCGCGCGTACTGGCGGCGCACCGCTTCCTCGATCAGCCGCTCCCTGTCCAGCCCGTCCCACAGGCTCCGGCCGAATTCCCTCGCCTCCGCGAACCGCCTGGCGGTGCGCAGGGCGACGATCCGGTGGGCGTTCTCGACGCCGAACAGGTCGGGGAAGATGCCGCGCGAGTGGTCGGCGTAGTCGAGGAACAGCACCAGGTCACCGAGGCAGATGAGCGCGTCGGCGCCCTCGCCGGCCCGGGCCAGGGCCTCGGTGTTGCCGTGGACGTCGCTGACGACGTGGACCCGCGTACGACTCTTCGTGCCACCCATGACGCCACCCTAGGGGCGGCGGGCGCGGCCCGGTAGAGGGGGCCTCGCAGGTGGCCGGACCTGCGGTTACTTCCGAGTCTGGAACCGCGTCGACTACTGTCGGCAGGGCGGTTCCGGGCCCGGCGTCGTCTGGGCAATGTATGGCGATGTACAGAATGTGACGCACGGAACATCTGGCCGGTTCCCTCTATCCGGAACCCACTACCGGTGGGTAACGTCCGGTCGGTCCACACGGTGGCGATGGCGCCCAGAGGAGCAGCAGTCTTGCGCGAGTTCAGCCTTCCGGCCCTGTACGAGGTCCCTTCGGACGGGAACCTGACGGATCTCATCCGCCGCAACGCCGCCCAGCATCCCGACACCGCCGTCATGAGCCGCAAGGTCGACGGCCGGTGGCAGGACGTCACCGCGACGGAGTTCCTGGCCGAGGTGCGGGCCACCGCCAAGGGCCTGATCGCCGCGGGCGTCGAGCCCGGCGACCGGGTCGCCCTCATCTCCCGCACCCGTTACGAGTGGGTGCTGTTCGACTTCGCGATCTGGAGCGCGGGCGCCGTCACCGTCCCGGTGTACGAGACCAGCTCCGCCGAGCAGATCCAGTGGATCCTCGGCGACTCCGGTGCCGTCGCCGTCATCACGGAGAGCCCGGCGCACAGCGCGAACGTGGCCGCCCTGCGCGACCGGCTGCCGGAGCTGCGCGAGGTCTGGGAGATCGACCAGGACGCCCTGACCACGCTGAAGACCGCCGGCGCCGGGGTCACCGACGCCGAGGTGGACGCGCGCAGCGCCCTCGCGAACGCCGACGACCCGGCCACGATCGTCTACACCTCGGGCACCACCGGCCGCCCCAAGGGCTGCGTGCTGACCCACCGCAACTTCTTCGCCGAGTGCGGCAACGTGGTGGAGCGCCTGAGCCCGCTCTTCCGCACCGGCGAGTGCTCCGTGCTGCTCTTCCTGCCGGCCGCGCACGTCTTCGGGCGCCTGGTGGAGGTGGCGGCCGTGCTGGCGCCGATCCGGCTGGGCTGCGTACCGGACATCAAGAACCTCACCGACGAGCTCCAGTCCTTCCGGCCCACCCTGATCCTCGGTGTGCCGCGCGTCTTCGAGAAGGTCTACAACTCGGCGCGCGCCAAGGCCCAGGCCGACGGCAAGGGCAAGATCTTCGACGCGGCCGCCGAGACGGCGATCGCGTACAGCCGCGCGCTGGACGCGCCCGGCGGCCCGTCCTTCGGGCTCAGGCTCAAGCACAAGATCTTCTCGAAGCTGGTCTACAGCAAGCTCCACACCGTCCTCGGCGGACGGGGCGAGTACGCGATCTCCGGCGGCGCCCCGCTCGGCGAGCGCCTCGGTCACTTCTTCCGCGGCATCGGCTTCACGGTGCTGGAGGGCTACGGCCTGACCGAGTCCTGCGCGGCCACGGCCTTCAACCCGTGGGACAAGACGAAGATCGGTACGGTCGGCCAGCCGCTGCCCGGCTCCGTGGTGCGCATCGCGGACGACGGCGAGGTGCTGCTGCACGGCGAGCACGTCTTCAAGGAGTACTGGAAGAACGAGACGGCCACCGCCGAGGCGCTGACCGACGGCTGGTTCCACACCGGCGACGTCGGCACCCTCGACGAGGACGGTTACCTCGCGATCACCGGCCGCAAGAAGGAGCTCATCGTCACCGCCGGCGGCAAGAACGTCGCGCCCGCGGTGATCGAGGACCGGATCCGCGCGCACGCGCTGGTAGCGGAGTGCATGGTGGTCGGCGACGGGCGGCCGTTCGTGGCCGCGCTGGTCACCATCGACGAGGAGTTCCTGGGCCGCTGGGCCGCGGAGAACGGCAAGCCGGCCGGGGTGACGGCGGCGGAGCTGCGCGAGGACGCGGAGCTGATCGCCGCCGTCCAGAAGGCCGTCGACGACGGCAACGCGGCGGTCTCCAAGGCGGAATCGGTGCGGAAATTCCGCATTCTGCCCTCCCAGTTCACGGAGGAGTCGGGCCACATCACGCCCTCGCTGAAGCTCAAGCGGAACGTGGTGGCGAAGGACTTCGCGGACGAGATCGAGGCCCTGTACCGGGGCTAGGCCAAGGGCTGGGCCCTCCCTTCGCAGCCGCTGCCGGCCGGAGCGCGGTCAGCGCGGGTCCTCGGCGAGGATCCGCTCCACGTTCCGTTCGGCGAGCGCGGTGATCGTCACGAACGGGTTCACGCCCAGCGAGCCGGGCACCAGCGAGCCGTCGACCACGTACAGGCCCCGGTAGCCCTTGGCCCGGCCGTAGGCGTCCGTGGCCTCGCCGAGGACGCAGCCGCCCAGCGGGTGGTAGGTGAAGTCGTCGGCGAAGGGCCGGTTGCCGCCGAAGAGGTCGTAGCGGTAGATCGTGAAGTTCCTGCGGTTGATGCGGTCGAAGAGGTTGCGGGCGGCGGCGACGGACGGGGTGTTCTGGTCCCGGGTCCACTGGAGCCGCGCCGAGTCGGTCGCGGCGTCGTAGGTGAAGTGGCCGCGCTCCGGGTTCTTGGTGATGGCCAGGTACATCGAGATCCAGTGCTCGATGCCCATCGGGAGCGGGGCGATCTCCGCGAAGACGGGGTTGGCCGCGTTGTCCCAGTCGTCGATGCCCATCGCGGGCATGGTGGCCTGGTTCGCGCCGACCGTGTCCCAGAGGTGGTTGGCCCGGGCGGTCATGACGTTGCCGTTGTGGCCCCAGCCGAGGCCGACCTTCTCGCTGAGGCCGGGCAGGGTGCCCTTCTCGCGGGCGCGCAGCAGGATCTCGGTGGTGCCGAGGCTTCCGGCGCCGAGGAAGAGCTGCTTGCAGCCCAGTTCCCGGAGCTGGGTGATCTTTCCGGTGACGTCGCTGGTCAGCACGGTGAGGACGTAGCCGCCGGCCGGGTCGGTCCGTACGCCGACCACCCGCTGCATCGTCTCGATGGTGACGTTGCCGGTGCCGAGGGCGGCGGCCAGGTAGGTCTTGTCGACGCTCTTCTTGCCGTGGTTGTTGCCGTAGATGACCTCGCCTGCGAGGGCCGACCTCGTGGCGGTGCCGGCGGCCTCGCGCTTCATGTACTCGAAGTCGTAGACGTTGGGCACGAAGGTGGTCTTCAGGCCGGTGTTCTGGGCGTGCTTGCGGGAGACGCGGGCGAAGCGGTACCACTCCGTGGACTCGAACCAGGCGGGGTCGATGTCGTTGACGCCGAGCATGGCCCGGGCGCGGGGGTAGTAGGTCCCGTACATCTCGTCGGCGTCGACGCCGGGCAGCACCTCGGTGAAGTACGAGCGCTTCGGGGTGGGCGACATCCCGCCGTTGACCAGGGAGCCGCCGCCGACGCCGCGGCCGACGTAGACCGACATGTCGCCGTAGTTCACGCGGTCCAGGACGCCGGGGTACGGGCTGATGTCCCGGTTGACGACGTCGAGCCAGAGGAACTGCGCGAGCGGGGCCTCGGTGCGGGTGCGGAACCACATGGAGCGCTGGTCGGGCGCGGAGGTGGAGGGGAAGACCTTGCCGTCGGGTCCGGGGGTGTCCCACAGCCGCCCCATTTCGAGGACGACGGTGCGCACCCCGGCCTGCCCGAGGCGCAGCGCGGCGACGGCGGATCCGTAGCCGGAGCCGACGACGATGGCGGGGGCGTACTGTGCGGCGGCGGGTTCGACGGCGGCCGCGGAGGAGAGCCCGATGCGGGTGAATCCGAGGGCGGCGGCCGTCTGGAGTGCCGCGAGGCCGAATTGACGGCGCGTCAGCTTGGGTGTCATGGGCGCATGATGAGCGGAACCGGCCGAACCGGCCATAACCCGTGCTGCCACGCATGTGAGTGACAGTCGGACATGGCGTGACCGCGACGGGCACCCCCGTCGGCCCGCGCGGCGGCTACAGCAGCTCGCGCAGGCGGTCGGCGAGCAGGTCCCAGCGCCACTTCTCCTCGACCCAGGCCCGCCCGCGCTCGCCCATCCGGCGCCGCAGCTCCGCGTCCTGGAGGAGGGCGACGATCCGCTCGGCCGCCTCCTCGGGGTCACCGCCCCGCACCACCCAGCCGGTCTCCCCGTCGAGCACCGCGTCCGGCGCCCCGCCCGAGTCGCCCGCGACCACCGGCAGGCCCGTCGCCGAGGCCTCCAGGTACACGATCCCGAGCCCCTCCACGTCCAGCCCGCCCCGCCGGGTCCGGCAGGGCATCGCGAAGACGTCCCCGGCGCCGTAGTGGGCCGGCAGCTCCGCCCAGGGCACGGCCCCGGTGAAGACCACGGAGTCCGCGACCCCGGTCCGCGCGGCCAGCGCGCGCAGGTCCGCCTCGTACGGGCCCCCGCCCACGACCAGCAGCACCACGTCCGGGACGGCCGCCAGGATCCGCGGCATCGACTCGATCAGCGTGTCCTGCCCCTTGCGCGGGACCAGCCGCGAGACGCACACGACCACCGGCCGGTCGCTCAGGCCGAGGCGGGCCCGGACCGCGTCGCCGCCCGACCCGGGATGGAAGGTCTTCTCGTCCACGCCCGGCGGCAGCTGGACCATCCGGTCGGCGGCCCGCTGCGTGAGCGCCGAGGCGATCCGCGAGCGCGTGTACTCCCCCAGGTAGGTCAGGGTGTCCGTGCCCTCGCCGATCCGCCGCAGCAGCTGCCGCGCGGCCGGGAGCTGCGCCCAGCCCGCCTCGTGCCCGTGGGTGGTGGCCACCAGCCGCCGGGCGCCCGCCCGGCGCAGCGCCGGGCCCATCAGGCCCAGCGGGGCCGCCGCCCCGAACCACACCGACTCGCAGCCGTGTTCGCGCAGCAGGGAGACCGCCCGGCGGGTCACCCGGGGGGTCGGCAGCAGCATGGTGGTGCGGTCGCGGACCACGGTGAAGGGCTGCTCGGCGTCGAAGGCGGCGGTGGCCTCGCGGCCCTCGGCCCCGTGCTTCCAGGTGGAGGCGTAGACGACGACCCGCTCGGGGTCGAGGCGCAGCGCCATGTTGTGCAGGAAGGCCTGGATGCCGCCCGGGCGCGGCGGGAAGTCGTTGGTCACGATCAGCGTCTTGTGCATCGTGGCCAACGTACCGGACGACGTCAGCCGAGCTCGTGGCGCAGGGCCTCCTGCCAGGCCCGCGTCAGTGCGGGCAGGTCCGTTCCCAGTGCCCCGTCCAGGGCGGTGGGCAGGGGTTCGCGGCCCGCGTCCCCGTAGAGCCGTACGAGCGCCGCCTCGCCCCACCGGTCGGCGACGAGCCGGCAGGCCAGCCAGGCGCCCTCGTAGGCCCGCGCCATGGCCTGCGCGTCCCCGCCGAAGGCGAACGCGGCGTCGGAGGGGAGCGCGGGCGGCAGCTCACCGGCCCGTACGGCCCGGCCCAGCGCGGGGGCGGCCTCGGCCGGGGTTGCGGGGGTGCCCCGGTAGGCGACCCAGTCGGCGAAGCCCTCGGAGAGCCACTGCGGGGTCGAGGCGGAGGTGGCGGCACGGGTCGCGACGTGGGTGACCTCGTGGGTCAGGACCACGCTCCGGCCGGCCGCGCTGAGCTCCGCGTACCCGGCGGGGTTGATCACGACCCGGTCGGCGGGGGCCGGTGCGGCGCCCACCCGGCCGGTGGTGACGGCGCCCATGCCCCGGTACGCGTCGGCGGGCCGGCCCAGCAGCGCGGCCATCGCGTCCAGGGAGGCGGGGACGAGCACCACGGCCCGCCGGGCCCAGTCGCGCGGCCAGGCGGCGCTCACGGCGGGCACCGCCCGGTCGGCCTCCCCGGCGATCCCGTTCAGCGTGCCGGGGTCCTGGCCCACCCCGAGCACCAGGCAGTGCTCGCCCCGGACGACCGTCACCGGGCCCTGGTCCCACAGCTGGGGAGGGGCTCCGGGGGCGGGCCGGTCGGCGGTGACCCGCCAGGCGGCGCCCTCCCGCGTCAGCTCCACCTCGCGGGCCGACCCGTCGGGGGCGGCGTCGTAGCCGGCGAGCCGGTAGCGCAGCTCGGCCCGCACCAGGGCCCGCGGGCCGTCCGGCCGGACCGAGGTGACCTCGTAGGACCAGCCCTCCAGCGGAATCCCGGCGAGCCGCTCGGGCGGGCGGCTCGACCAGGCGGCGACGGCCTCCCGGATCCCGGCCTCGGCGGTGGTCCCGGCCGCCGCGGGGGTGCGGGCGGCCGGCCGCGCGCACCCGGCCACCGGCAGGCAGAGCAGCAGCGGGCACAGCAGGAGCGGCAGCACGCGCGGCAGCACGCGCGGGGATCGGCGGACCGGAATCATCAGCCGATCGTACGCACGGTCCGCCTCAGGGCCGGGTCACCGAGGACACCGGCATCATCCCGACGGGGTCGTAGCGCACCCGCGCACCCGGATAGGGGGCGTGCACCACCTGGCCGTTGCCTACGTACATGGCGACGTGGCTGGCGTCGGAGCGGTAGGTCACCAGGTCCCCGGGCCGGGCCTGCGAGAGCGGCACCCGCCGGCCCGCGTACCGCTGCGCCTGCGAGGTCCGGGGCAGCGCGACGCCCGCCTGGCGGTACGACCACACCATCAGCCCGGAGCAGTCGAAGCCGGAGGGGCCGGTGGAGCCCCACACGTAGGGCTTGCCGACCGCCGCGCGGGCCGCCATCACGGCGGTCATCGCCCGGCCCGAGGGCTGCCCGCCGCCGCCGTCGTCGTCGAAGGACATGTCCGGCAGCGCGTCGGCGCGGCCGCCCGAGCGCGAGGCCCGCTCGTAGTCGGCCCGCTCCCCCGAGGGCATCGCGTTGAGCAGCTGCCGGGCGGCCGCGAGCTTGGCCGTGACGGCCTTCTTCTGGGTGGCCACCTCGGTGCGCAGGACCTCCAGTTCGGCGAGCTTGCGGGAGGCCTCCTGGCGCTGCTGGCCGATCCGGCGCTGTTCCTCGCGCAGTTCGCCGAGCCGGCGGGCCTGGCGGTCGCTCAGCCGGTTGAGGACGGCGGACTTGTCGAGGTAGTCCCCGGGGTCACCGGACAGCATCAGCTCGACGGTGGGGTCGAGGCCGCCGGAACGGTACTGGGCTCCGGCGAAGGCGCCGAGGACCCCGCGCATGGTGTTGATGCGTTCCTGGCCGCGGGCCACCGCGTCCTGGGCCCGGCCGATCTCGGCGCGCAGGGCGTCGGCCTTCTCACCGGCCGAGTTGAACCTCTCGGTGGCCTGCTCGGCCTCCTCGAAGAGCCGGTCGACCTGGGCGCGGGAACCGGTGGCGGGGTCGTGCGGGAGCCCGGGGGCCGCCTGCGCGGTCGCGCCCGCCAGGGCCACCACGGCGGTGGCCGCCGCCGCGGTGAGGACGGTGACCTTGGTGCTCCGGTCGAGGCCGCTGAGCCCGGTCCGGCGATGGGACGCCACGTGGAACCGCTCCCTTGCGCTGCGCGGGGCCGGGTCCGCCCTCCGTGGACGGCCGAGTGCCGGATTCCGCGCTGGCAGACAGTAGCGGCGCCACCACACCCCGACCAACGACCTCCGGCGGGCACGCACGGCGACGCCCCACCGGAGACGCAGGTCACCGATGGGGCGTGAGGTCAGGGCGGGTCCGCGCAATTCGCCCGGATGGGCGGTGTGCGGCGCGTCCCCCCGGAGCCGGGGGGGACGGGATCAGCCGACGCGGACGCCGAACTGGAAGGGCATGTTCTTCATGGCCTCGTACCGGACGCCGCTCCTGGGGTTGGCGGCGTGGAAGACCTGGCCGTTGCCCGCGTAGAGGCCGACGTGGTGCAGGTCGTCGTAGAAGAAGACCAGGTCACCGGGCTGGAGCTCGCTCATGCCGATGCGCGTGCCGTCGTTGATCTGGGTGAAGGTGGTGCGGCTGATCTGGACGCCGGCCTGCCCGTAGGCCCACTGCGCCAGGCTGGAGCAGTCCCAGTACGCCATGCCGGTGGAGCCCAGGTTGTACCCCTTGCCCTCCTGGGTCACCGCGGCGGCCAGGGCGGCCGCGGCGCGCCCGGAGCCCTTCACCGCACCGGGCTTGGCGCCCCCGCCGGCGGCCTTGGCGGCGTCCTGGCCCGCCTTGGCCTCCTCGTCCTTCAGCTGACCGCGCTCCTCGGCGGTGAGCGAGTTGAGCTGGGCCTGGGCGGCGGCGAGCTTCTCCTGGGCGGTCTTCTTCTTCTCGGCCAGCTCCTTGCGGACGGCGTCGAGGTCGGCCA
Source organism: Streptomyces sp. NPDC004667 (assembly GCF_040609475.1). Classification (NCBI taxonomy): domain Bacteria; kingdom Bacillati; phylum Actinomycetota; class Actinomycetes; order Kitasatosporales; family Streptomycetaceae; genus Streptomyces; species Streptomyces sp. NPDC004667. The sequence goes on from NZ_JBEXKC010000024.1 coordinate 33,022, forward strand.
GCTTGCCCGCGGCCTCCTGGCGCTGCTGCGCGAGGATGCGCTGCTTGGCCTGGATCTTCGTTATCGCCTCGACCTGCTTGCCGCTCAACTGCTGGAGCGTGGAGGCCTTGTCGAGGTAGGTCTCGGGGTCGCCGGACAGCAGCAGCTCCACCGACTGGTCGAGGCCGCCGCCGCGGTACTGGGCGGTCGCCATCGAACCGAGGACGTTGCGCAGGCCGTTGAGCTCGTCCTGGCCGCGTGCGACCTGGTCCTGGAGCTGGGCGATCTCCTTCTCCAGCTTGTCCTGGCGGTCCTTGGCGGCGTTGGCGTTCTCACCCGCCTGCTCGGACTCCTCGTAGAGGGCGTCGACCTTGGTCTTGACCTCGTCCTTGTTCGGCTTGTCCGGGGCGGCCATGGCCGACTGGGACGAGAGGGCGACGGCCGCGGTGGCCAGTGCCGTGAGGACGCTCACGCGGGTGCGGGTCGGCGGCTTGGGTCGACGGTGGGACGCCACGAACGCGAGCTCCTTCAGCCTGGAGCCGCCGAAGAGGGTCGCACTCGGCAGCGCACCTCCGCCCGCACTCCGAATGAGTGAACGACCGCACGAAGGTTTGAACTGACCCTAGTGACCCGCCCGTGATGAGTTCAAATCCCCGTACGAAAAATTCCGCTTCCCGACCGGCTTCTTTACCGTCGGCGCACGCTGCGTACCGACGACTTGACGGTGCGTCCCCCGTACGCACCGCCAATCCCGGCATTGCACCCAGCAGTTACGAAAGGAGCCAAAGGGACATCGGCTACGAAACCCTCGACAGCCGCTTCAGCAGCAGCGCCGAGGTCACCGGCCGGGCCCCCGCCTTCGCGACGCCGTCGGCCACCTCGCGGTCCGTGGAGACCACGACCACCGGCCGGCCGGGCGGCTCGGCCCGCACCAGCTGGCGGATCAGCTCGTCGGCCGTCACCCCGGCCTTGGAGAACAGCACCCGCACCCCGCGCGGCGGCGCGAGCAGCACCGGGGCCGCCAGCTCCGCACCGTCGAAGACGCAGGTCATCTCGGCGCCCGTCTGCGCGGCCAGCATCGACAGCCCGCCCAGCAGCCGCAGCCGCTGCTTCTCCAGCGGCATCGTCGGGTAGCCGGTCTTGGTCACGTTGTAGCCGTCGACCACCAGATGCGCCTGGGGCAGCGCCAACAGCTGGTCCAGCAGCGCCGGATCGGTCTCCGACAGGGCCCGCGCCGCGATGTCCTTCGGGGTCATCCGGCCCGGCTCCACCGCGTCCACGGTGTCGGCCGGGCGGGTGTTCACCGGCGGCAGCGCCAGCTCGCGGCGCAGGCCCGCCGCCGCGTCCAGCACGGTGTCCAGCAGCAGCCGCAGCCGCATGTCCTCGATGCTGCGCCCCTCGCGGGTGGCCCGCCGCGAGGTCTCCAGCGAGGACTCCACCTCCGCGAGCCGGGACCTCAGACGCCGGGACTCGCTCTCGGCGGCGGCCACCTGCGCGGCCGCCTCGCCGCGGATCCCGTCGACCTCGGCGGTGACCTTGCGCAGGGCCGCCTCGCCCCTCTTCACATCGCTCAGGGCACTGCGCAGCTTGCGCTGAAGCGATTCCGCTTCCTTGCGCGCGGAGTCCAGTTCGACCCTCACCTGGTCGCCCCCGGCGCGCTGGTGCTCCCTCGCCTGGGCCAGCTCCGCGCGCAGCCGCTCCAGCTCCCGGCGGGTCTCGTCGTCGACCCGCTCGGCGTCGGCGCGCTGGGCCTCCTCGCCCGCGGCGGCCACCAGCTTGACCCAGCCGGCCGGACGCAGCACGTACGCGGCTGCCGCCACGTCCAGCGGATCCGCGGCGGCGGGCGGGGCCCCGCCGTCCAGCGCCCCGGCCAGCTCCGGCTGCGCCTCGCGCAGCTTCTCCGCGACCCGGCCGCGGAAGACCCCGTCCGTCTCCACGGCGGCCGCCATGGCGTTGCCCGCGAACTTGGCGCGGCGGGTCGGGGTGAACCGGGCGTACTGCCGCAGCTGCGCCGGGAGGTCCGCGACCGTCAGCCCGCCGAAGGCGTCCGAGACGAGCGCGACGACCCGGCGCCGCACGCCCTCCGGCAGCGGGCGGTCGAGCACCTCGGCGGCGTCGCCGGCCACCTCGGCCGGCTCAGCGCCGCTTGCTGGCTCCACAATCCGTCACCCCTACCGTGATCTACTGTGGGCCCGGCTCCCTCAGGAGTCCGCGCCCGGCCTGTCCACGAGCTCGATCTGGTCCACCGCGTTGCACCAGCGACAGCGGACCGAGTCGATGGTCTCACTGACCACCTCGCGCTCCTCGACCTTGGGCTCCCCGGCGAGGTCCAGGTGGACGTACTCCACGACCTTCGACGAACGGGTGACGTCGAACCGCGTGAGGTTGCCGCACAGCGTGCAGCGCCACCGGGTGGTGTCGGTCGGCAGGGGAACCGTCATCAGGTCGCTCTCTCCTTCGTAACTCATTCAATCAAAGCCTTCCGCGGCAGTGCACGGACCGCGCACGTAACCCTACGGCCTGGCACCGCCCCCGGGCGGGTCCGTCTGCGTCATGCTCTGTCGCATGATCGTAAAGTGGCTGACGTTACGCGAGGCCGCCCGGGGCCCGGTGGTCACGTACGCACTGATCGCCGGCTGCTGCCTGGCCTTCCTGCTCGGCCCCGCCTCCGGCCTGAATCCCTCCTACGGCACCGGCGACCACCTGCTCACCACGGGGACGGCGTACTTCCGGCACTGGGGGGTGGTTCCCGACGAACTCTTCTCGGGGGCCGCGCGCCCCCTCCTCACCCCGCTGACCGCGCTGTTCGTCCACGGCAGCTGGCTCCACCTGCTCGGCAACATGCTCTTCCTGCACGTCTTCGGCGCGATGACGCAGGAACGGATGGGCCGGGCACCCTTCCTCGTCTTCTACGTCTGCACCGGGTACCTGGCGCTGGCGGCGTACGCGGCGGCCAACGCCTCCTCGGACCAGACCCTGGTCGGCGCGTCCGGCGCGATCTCGGCGGTCCTCGGGGCCTTCCTCTGCCTCTTCCCGAGGGCCCGGGTGACGAGCCTGTTCCCGTTCCTGCTCTTCCTGCCCCTGCGCTTCCCGGCCTGGATCGTGCTGATGTTCTGGTTCGCCCTCCAGTGGCTGGCCGCGCAACGCGCGGAGAGCGGGCCGGGAGTGGCCTACCTGGCGCACGTGGTGGGCTTCTCCGTGGGCTTCCTCTACGCATGGGCGCGTTATCGCCGTACGACTAGAGTGAGGCGACCAGTGACTGCCGGCGAGGGAGAAAGCCAACCGTGATCACCGCGATCGTGCTCATCAAGACCAGCGTGGACCGCATCCCCGAGATCGCCGAGTCCATCGCCGCGCTGGACAGCGTCAGCGAGGTCTACTCCGTCACCGGCACGTACGACCTGATCGCGCTGGTCCGCGTCGCCCGCCACGAGAACCTGGCCGACATCATCCCCGGCCGCATCAGCAAGATCCCGGGCGTCGAGGCCACCGACACGCACGTGGCGTTCCGCACGTACTCCCAGCACGACCTGGAAGCGGCCTTCGCCATCGGCCTCGACGCGTAGCAGCCGGCCGGCGGGGTCACGGGGCCCGGGTTCCGCCCCCGGTACCGGACCCCTCAGGCTCCGCCGAGCCCCGGCAGGGTCTCCCCCGGCCGGGCGGCCCGGCCCTCCTGGAGCCGGAAGAGGTAGCCGCGCAGGTACCCCTCCAGGTCCCCGTCGATGTGCGCCACGTACGCGCGGGCCCCGGCGTCGTTGCCCCCGAGTGCCCGCGCCGACTCCGCGCCGGCCCCCCACCCCTGGGCCGCGGCCCACTCCCGGACCCGGCCCCGCTCGCGCCACCAGTCCCGGACCAGCTCCGGGGTCCAGCGCAGGTCGCCGTCGCCCCCGTACCCCTGGAACGGCTCGCAGTCGGCGGCGCAGATGAAGGCGTGTGCCTCCGCCGTGTCACGGGGCTGGCGGTAAAGGAACTCGGAGCCGTACCGGTCCTCGTACATCACGAGATCGGGCGCGCACTGCCTCCCCGTGAGGCAGGTGTCCGTGTTGGCCGCGTACAGCGGTCCGGGGACGCTACGCCAATCCCGCTGCTCCCATCCGTCGGGGGCCGGCAGGGACCAGTCCCGGTGGACGAGGTCGCCGGCCCACAGGGGCAAGGGCTCGCCGACTGCGGCGCGCAGGGCTGGTACGGGGTCCCAGTACGTCATGCCCGACAGCCTGTCAGACGGTGCCGGCTCAGACGGCCGGAACGCAGCGGCCCTCTTCCGTGCGGTACTGCCACTTGGCGCCGTCCGCGACCAGTTCGCCGACGGCCCGGACGAACCGCTCGACGTGCTCGTCGGGGGTGCCCGCGCCGAAGGAGACCCGGATCGCGTTGAGCGAGCGCTCGCCCGGTGCGGCCTCCGGGGCCCCGCACTCGCCCGGCTCCTGCGGCTCGCTGCCGAGGAGGGTGCGGACCAGCGGGTGGGCGCAGAAGAGGCCGTCGCGCACGCCGATCCCGTACTCCGCCGACAGCGCGGCGGCGAAGTGGGAGCTGTTCCAGCCGTCCACCACGAAGGAGATGACGCCGACGCGCGGGGCGTCGTCCCCGAAGAGGGAGAGCACGCGCACGGCGGGGACGTCCGCCAGTCCCTCGCGGACCTTGGCGATGAGGTGGTTCTCGCGGGCGACCAGGTTCTCGAACCCGGCCTCCTTCAGGGCGCGGCAGGCCGAGGCGATGGAGTAGACGCCGATGACGTTCGGGGAGCCTGCCTCGTGGCGGGCGGCGGTGGTGTGCCATTCGACGTCGACGCCGCCGTCCTCGCGGCGGGCCACCTTGCGGGAGGCGCCGCCGCCGGCCAGGTACGGCTCGGCCTCCTGGAGCCAGTCGGCGCGGCCGGCGAGGACGCCCGAGCCGAAGGGGGCGTAGAGCTTGTGGCCGGAGAAGGCGACCCAGTCCACGTCCAGCTCCCGGACGGACACGGGGTGGTGCGGTGCCAGCTGGGCGGCGTCCAGGACGATCCGCGCTCCGTGGACGTGCGCGGCGGCGGCCAGTTCCTTGACGGGCCACAGCTCACCGGTGACGTTGGAGGCGCCGGTGACGCAGACCAGGGCCGGGCCGTAGGGCTCGCGGTCGGCCAGTGCCCGCTCCAGGGTGGCGACGGCCTGGGCCGGGGTGCGCGGGGCGTTGAGGTAGGTGACCCGGGCGTTCGTCCACGGCAGCAGCGAGGCGTGGTGCTCGGTCTCGAAGACGAAGACCTGGCAGTCGGCCGGGAGGGCGGCGGCGAGCAGGTTCAGGGAGTCGGTGGTCGACCGGGTGAAGACCACCTGGTCGCCGGGGCGGCAGTCCAGGAACTCCGCGACGGTGACGCGGCTCTGCTCGAACAGGTCGGTGGAGAGCTGCGAGAGGTACCCGGCCCCGCGGTGGACGCTGCCGTAGTACGGGGCGTACGCGGCCACGTCGTCCCAGACCCGCTGGAGCGCGGGGGCGCTGGCCGCGTAGTCGAGGGCGGCGTAGGTGACCTCGCCACCGGTGACGAGCGGGACGGTGACGTCGCGGCCGAGCACCGGCAGCGGCTGGGCACAGGCGGGGTCGACGGCGACATCGGTGGCGGTGGCGGCGGAGTTCAGGAATGCGGACATGGCGGTGTCTCCCGGCAGGCAGGGCTGAATGGCTTCGGTGTGCCCGTACGCGGGTACGGCGGGGCGCGACGGCGCCGGCCGGACACAGGGGTACGGGAAGGACCTCGGAAGGACGTGGGGGTACGCCCGAGCGACCCTGATCCGAGGGGGTGAAGAAGGGGCGGAGTCGCCCTATCGCATTCGCTTGCTCACGGAAAAAGCTCCTCGAAGACCCAGGACCCCTGGTATCGAGGGATCCGCGCTTGCCGTAGACCTCACTGCCTACGACCTGGTCATCACCCGGGGCACCCCGCCACGGAAGGAGGGTTGCCGGACAGCAAGCCGGGGCCTAAACGCTGTCACTCGTGACCTGGTCAGCATCCTGCCACAAGATCCTCCATGCGCAAGACCCCGGTCCACATCGTGGACCGGGGTCTCCTTCCGAACGCCGCGCTCGCACCGCTCGGCCGCTGGCGGCCTCCCGGGCTTCGCCCGGCTGCGCCGGCCTCCGGCCGCCGGGGGTGCCGTGCAGGGGGCGGCTACGCGTTGCTGGCGGCCGCCCAGCGCTCCAGGGCCGCGCGGGCCGCGCCCGAGTCGATGGACTCGGCCGCCCGCGCGATGCCGGCCGACAGCTGCTCCTCCAGGGACCCGCTGCCCGGGTCCAGCGCCACCAGGGCCGCCGCCGAGTTCAGCAGGACGGCCTCGCGCACGGGGCCCGTCTCGCCGGCCAGCAGCCGGCGGGCGACGTCCGCGTTGTAGGAGGGGTCCTCGCCGCGGAGGGCGGAGACGTCCACGATGGGGATCCCGATGTCACGCGGGTCGAACGCATGCTCGGTGACCGCGCCGTCGCGGACCCACCACACCCGGGAGGTGGCCGTCGTGGTGAGTTCGTCCATGCCGTCGTCGCCCCGGAAGACCAGTGCCGAGGAGCCTCGCTCCGCGAGCACCCCGGCCACGATGGGGGCGACCCGGGCGTCGGCCACGCCCGTGGCCTGTGCGCGGACCTTCGCCGGGTTGGTCAGCGGGCCGAGGAAGTTGAAGGTGGTGCGGATGCCCAGCTCCTTGCGGGCCGCCGCCACGTGCCGCAGCGCGGGGTGGAACTTCACCGCGAAGCAGAAGGTGATGCCCGCCTCCTCGGCGACCTCCACCACCCGGGCCGGGGCGAGGTTCAGGTTGACGCCGAGCTTCTCCAGCACGTCCGAGGAGCCGCTCGCGGAGGACGCCGCCCGGTTGCCGTGCTTGACCACCTTCGCGCCGGTTCCGGCCACCACGAGGGCCGACATCGTGGAGATGTTGACGGTCTTGGCGCCGTCCCCGCCCGTGCCGACGATGTCCACCGTCCGGCCCGGGACCTCGATCAGATTGGCGTGATCGTACATGGCACGCACCATGCCGTTGATCTCCGCGACGGTCTCCCCCTTGGCCCGCAGGGCCACCATGAAACCGGCGATCTGCGCGTCCGTGGCCTCGCCCCGCATGATCCGGTCCATCGCCCAGGCGGTGTCGTCCGCACCGAGGTCCTGGCCGGTCAGGAGGGCGTCGAGGAGGCCCGGCCAGCCACGGGCCGCCACGCTGTCGCCGCCTGCCGGGGTCACAACGTTCATGGTCCGCTCCTGCTGCTCGGAAAAGTTCCACGTCGAATGGGGAAGGATCTCAGCCTATCCAGCCCCGGAGACGGCGAAGAGCCCCGTCCAGACACTGGACGGGGCTCTCACCGTGGCGACACCAGGATTGGCCGAAACCGATCCCTCAAGCTGTCATACCGGAGATCAGTGGTGGCCGTGGCCGCTCTGGATCTCCTTGTACTCCTCCGCCGTGGGCTTCGGAATCTGGGTGTTCTCCCCGTAGAAGCCCTTGCTGAGCTTCGCGCGGAGCTTCTCGCCGGCCTTCACCTTGCGCTCGACGCCGTTCTCGTCGACCGTCGGGCCGATCTCGATCGGCTCGTACTGCGTGTGCGAGGTGAGGGTGTGCAGCTTGCCCTGCGGGAGCGGCTCGTGGATCTCGACGAACTCACCGTGCGGCAGGCGCTTGATGATGCCGGTCTCGCGACCGTGCAGCACCTTGTCGTGGTCCCGGCGCTGGAGGCCGAGGCAGATCCGCTTGGTGATCACGAAGGCGATGACCGGGCCCACGAAGAAGCCGATCCGCGCGAACCACGTGATCGAGTTGATCGACAGGTGGAAGTACTGCGCGAACATGTCGTTGCCACCGGCGATCAGCAGGATCACGTACCAGGTGAGCCAGGCGACGCCGAAGGCCGTACGGGTCGGGACGTTGCGCGGGCGGTCCAGGATGTGGTGCTCGTTGTTGTCCTTGGTGACCCAGGCCTCGATGAACGGGTACACCGCGATCGTGGCGAGGACCAGCGGGAAGATCACCAGCGGGACGAACACGCCCAGGACCAGCGTGTGGCCCCAGAGGTTGATCTCCCAGCCCGGCATGGCACGGATGAGGCCCTCGGAGAAGCCCATGTACCAGTCGGGCTGCGCACCGGTGGACACGTGGTCCGGGCGGTACGGGCCGAGCGCCCAGATCGGGTTGATCGACGCGAGCGCCGCGATGGCCGCGATCACACCGAAGACCAGGAAGAAGAAGCCTCCGGCCTTGGCCATGTAGACCGGCAGCAGCGGCATGCCGACGACGTTGTTGTTCGTCTTGCCGGGACCCGCGAACTGGGTGTGCTTGTGGTAGAAGACCAGGATCAGGTGGGCCACCAGCAGGCCCATCATGATGCCGGGCAGCAGCAGGATGTGGATCGAGTAGAACCGGGCGACGAAGTCGCCGCCGGGGAACTCGCCGCCGAAGAGGAAGAACGACAGGTACGTGCCGACGACCGGCACGGACAGGATCGCGCCCTCCATGAAGCGGACACCGGTACCCGAGAGCAGGTCGTCCGGCAGGGAGTAACCGGTGAAACCGGTGAACATGCCGAGGACCAGCAGCAGGAAGCCGAAGACCCAGTTGACCTCGCGCGGCTTGCGGAAGGCACCCGTGAAGAACACGCGCATCATGTGCACGAGCATGGCCGCGACGAAGATCAGCGCCGCCCAGTGGTGGATCTGCCGGATGAGCAGACCGCCGCGGACGTCGAAGCTGATGTCCAGGGTCGAGGCGAAGGCCTCGGACATCTGGACACCCTGCATCGGCACGTACGAGCCGTGGTACACGACCTCGTTCATGCTCGGGTGGAAGAACAGCGTCAGGTACACACCCGTGAGGATGATGATGATGAAGCTGTAGAGGCAGATCTCACCCAGCATGAAGGACCAGTGGTCCGGGAAGATCTTGCGCATGTTGGACTTGGCCAGGCTGTAGATGCCCAGGCGGCCGTCCGCCCAGTCGGCTACGCGCTCGCCGGCCGGCGCTTTGCGCGCCGTGGTGGATTCGGTGGCAGTGCTCATCCGCGCTCCCAGAAAGCAGGACCGACGGGCTCTTCGAAGTCGCCGTGCGCTTCGAGGAAGCCTTCGTCATTCACGCCGATCCGCAGCTGCGGAAGCGCGTGACCGGCCGGGCCGAAGATGACTCGGGCGCCGTCGGAAAGGTCGAAGGTGGACTGGTGGCACGGGCAGAGCACGTGGTGCGTCTGCTGCTCGTACAGGCTGATCGGGCAGCCGACGTGGGTGCAGATCTTGGAGTAGGCCACGATGCCCTCGTGGGACCACTCCAGCTCCTGCTTGTCCTTGATGTCCTCCGGCTTGATGCGGACGATCATCAGGGCGGCCTTGGCGATCTGCGTCTGGAAGTCGTGCTGCTCCTCCTCCAGGCCTTCCGGCCGGGCGAAGGTCAGCGACCCGACGAGCACGTCCTCGGGACGCAGCGGCTCGTTCGTGTTGTCGTTGATCAGCAGCTTGCCCTTGGCCCACACGGTCTTGCGCAGCTTGACCTCGGGCAGCGGGCCCAGGTCGCGCAGCAGCATGACGCCGGCGAGCGGCACCATGGCCATCGCGCCGAGCATCGTGTTGCGGATCAGCGGGCGGCGGGCGATGCCCGACTCGTTCGCACCGTCGGCGAAGTCCTGGAGGACCTTCGCCTTGACCTCCGCCGGCGCCGCGATCTCGTGGCGGTCGTCGGCGACCTCGACGTCGGACATCAGGGTGCGGGCCCAGTGGACCGCGCCCGCGCCGATGCAGAAGAGGGCCGTGCCCAGGGTCAGACCGAGCGCGAAGTTCAGCGCGCTCACCTTCCCGATCGGGAAGATGAAGACGATCTTGTCGACCGGGAGGGTCACGTACGAGACGATGAAGCCGATCGTGGCCAGCATCGACAGCGTGAACAGCATCGCGACCGTACGCTCGGACCGCTTGGCGGCCCGCTCGTCGATGTCCTGGATGCGCGGCTTGTGGACCGGAAGGCCCGGGTCTGCGAACGGGTCGTCCGCGACCGCTACGCCACCGTGGTGCGCGTCGCCCTGCTCACTCGGCAGGTGCTTCTCTTCGGGAATGTCTTGGCTACTCATGACTTCTTGGCCTTAGCGGTGTGGGCCGCGACCCAGACGGCGACAGCGATCAGCGCACCCAGACCGAAGATCCAGCCGAACAGACCCTCGGAGACGGGGCCGAGGCCGCCGAGCTTGAGGCCACCGGGGCTGGTCGACTTCTCGCCGTTGACGTTCTGGAGGTACGCGATGATGTCCTTCTTCTGCTTCTCCGGCATGGTGCTGTCGGGGAAGGAGGGCATGTTCTGCGGGCCGGTGAGCATGGCCTCGTAGATGTGCTTCGGCTCGACGCCGTCCAGGTTCGGGGCGTACTTGCCGAGCGTCAGGGCGCCGCCCTCGCCGGTGAAGTTGTGGCACTGCGCGCAGTTGTTGCGGAAGAGCACACCACCGTTGGCGATGTCGGCACCGGCCGGGTCGTACTGCTTCTCGGTGGGCGTGATCGGGCCGGCACCGAGCGACGCGACGTACGCGGCGAGCTGGTCGATCTGGGCCTGGGAGTAGATGACCGGCTTCCTCGGCACCTGGGCGCCGGGCTGCTGGGCGGGCATGCGGCCCGTGCTCACCTGGAAGTCGACGGCCGCGGAGCCGACGCCGACCAGGCTGGGGCCGTCAGTGGAACCCTGACCGCCGGTTCCGTGGCAGCTTGCGCAACCCACGGCGTAGAGCTTCTTGCCCTCCTCGATGGCGAGGGACTGGGCGGTTTCATCGGCCTGCGCCTTGCCAGCGGGCGCGAAGGCGGCGTACAGCCCCCCAGTGACCGCCAGCGCGAAGAGTAGAACGACGACCGCCGCCAGCGGATGGCGTCGTCGTGCGGAGAGCTTTTTCACGGATTACCCCGGTGTCAGGATCTTCTGCGTCGGTGTTTCTGGATGGAGTGCCGGGGCGGTGCCCGGCGACGTGTTCGCTACTTGATCAGGTAGATCGTGGCGAAGAGGCCGATCCAGACGACATCGACGAAGTGCCAGTAGTAGGACACGACGATGGCCGACGTGGCCTGTTCGTGGGTGAACCTCTTGGCCGCGTACGTCCGGCCGAGGACCAGCAGGAAGGCGATGAGACCGCCCGTCACGTGCAGACCGTGGAAGCCGGTGGTCAGGTAGAAGACCGAGCCGTACGGGCCTGACGAGAGAGACAAGCCCTCGTGCTTGACCAGCTCGGTGTACTCGAACACCTGGCCGCCAATGAAGATCGCACCCATGACGAACGTGATGATGAACCACGTCCGGAGCTTCTTCACGTCACCGCGCTCGGCGGCGAATACGCCGAGCTGGCAGGTGAGCGAGGAGAGCACCAGGATCGTTGTGTTCGTCGCCGAGAAGGGCAGATTCAAGGCCGAAGCCTGTTCTGTCCAGTACTCGGCGCCTGTCACGGATCGCAGGGTGAAGTACATCGCGAAGAGGGCCGCGAAGAACATCAGCTCGGAACTCAACCAGATGATGGTTCCGACGCTGACGAGGTTCGGCCGGTTGACCGTCGGGTGCGCGTGCCCGGTATCTACTGTCGTTGCTGTCGCCACGACCGACATTATGTCGGTCGCTTATCCCGCCCTCACCCCGGGGGGTGCCGTTCGGAGTGTCAGGGGCGTGTGCAAGGCCCGAACGGCCCATCAGATCCCCCTCCCGGCGTCTTGCGCGAGGCTGCCGGAACCGATGTTGACGACCGGTCGGACGGAGTAGCATCCCGCGCAACATCAACGTGATTCACGTGACACGTGGAGGAACGAAATGCGGGCGACTGCACGGGTTCTGGTCTACAGCGACGACGCGGGCACCCGGGAGCAGGTGCGGCTGGCGGCCGGGCGCAGGCCGGCGGCCGACCTGCCGCCGGTGGAGTTCCTGGAGTGCGCGACGCTTCCGGCGGTCCTCAAGGAGCTGGACGCGGGCGGCATCGACGCCTGCGTGCTGGACGGGGAGGCCGTTCCCGCCGGGGGCATGGGCGTGTGCCGGCAGATCAAGGACGAGATCTTCCGGTGTCCCCCGGTGCTGCTGCTGATGGGGCGCCCCCAGGACGCCTGGCTGGCCACCTGGAGCCGCGCGGACGCCGCCGTCACCCTTCCGGTGGACCCGGTCGAGTTCCCGGAGGCCCTCGCGCGCGTCCTGCGGGCCCGCCTGGCCTCCAGCGCCGCCTGAGCGATCCTCTTTCGGGTCGGCTTCGCCTCCGGGGCCGCCGATGTCGGCTCCAGGCGGGCGTGCGTCCTCAGGATTCGCTCGTTCCTCGCGAATCCCTCCGGGCGCTCGCCCGCCTTCGCCGACGCGGCCCCTTCGGCTCAGCCGACCCTGGGGGCTGCGGAGGGGGCGTTGCCGGGCTCGCTAGACCTGGGGCCGCAGGCGGGCCTGGTCCATGGGGTTGCGGCCTTCCTGGGTGCCCTTCAGGAGGGCGCTGCCCTCGCGCCAGTCCTTCCAGTCCATGTTCCAGTCGCCGTAGCCGTTCCCGAAGGTGTCCATGTCGTCGCCGATGCTGTTGATCACACGGACGATGTCGCCCTCGGTGATGTTCTCGTAGAACCAGGCGGCGTTGCCGGTGCTCATGCCGGTGCACCCGTGGCTGACGTTCTCGTAGCCCTGGGAGCCGACCGACCACGGCGCGGCGTGGACGTACTCGCCGCTCCACGTCACGCGGGTGGCGTAGTAGACGGGCAGGTTGTAGTACTCGCTGCCGCCGATGCCGACGGTGTCGCCGCGCATCTGGACGAAGTACTGCTTGCCCAGGACCACCTTGACCCCGTTGCGGGTGGAGAAGCCGGGCTTTCCGGTGGTCACCGGAATGGTGTTGATCACTTCTCCGTTGCGCTTGAACGTGAGGTAGTGCGAGGAGGCGTCCGTGGTGACCTCGACCCGGTCCCCGATCTCCAGCTTCAGCGGCTTGGAGGCGGCTCCGTGGAGCTCGTCGGAGATCTTGACGCCCTCCAGGTTGCTCTGCACGGAGACGGTGGAGTTGGCGGGCCAGTACTCCTTCGGGCGGTAGTGCAGGTTCTTGTCGTCCACCCAGTACCAGGCGCCCTCGACCTTGTCCGGCGTGTCGACGACCAGGGCCCGTTCGATGATGGCGCGGGCGGCCTTGTCCTTGACCGGCTCGTTGAGTTCGGCCGTGATGGGCTGTCCGACGCCGTACTTGCCCTCGTCCGGGCCGAATTCGACCTTGAGGACCTTCTTGGCCGGGGTGGTGTCGAAAGCCAGCGTGCGCTGCCCTGGAGCGCCGCGTTCGTCCTCCGTGCTCACGGTGACCGTGTAGCGCACGCCCGCGGCCATGGGGACGGTGCTGTGCCAGCGGTCGCCCTTGGCGGAGAGTTCGCCCGCCAGACGCCGTCCGTGGGTGTCCACGGCCATCACGTCGGTGATGCGCGCCGTCGTGCCCTTGACGGTGACTTCCAGCGGCTTGTCGGGGTCGGCGGGGCGTCCGCCGGTGGCCTGGTTGAAGGCGACGTGCTCGCCCGCGTCGTACGGGCGGACAGACAGCGGGTTCTTCTCGCCGGACCCGCATGCGGTGGCGCCGGCCCCGAGGGACGCGACCAGCACCGAGCAGCTGAGTACCGTCCAAAGACGCGGTGAGTGGTTCATGGGGCCAACGCTATGAAGATATGACAAATACGGCGCGCGGGGTGACTGCAAACGAGGCAAACGAAGGGCCCGGACTCCTCCGAAAAGGTGTCCGGGCCCCTCAGGTCCTGCTGTACGGCCGCGACCTACTGGTTCGCGTTCTCACCGCGGTAGTACTCGTACACCCAGCCCCACAGACCGATCAGGATCAGCGGCGCCGAGAAGTACATCAGCCACCAGCCGAAGATGACGCCCATGAAGGCGAAGGCGCCACCGACGGCCAGCGAGAGCGGCTGCCAGCTGTGCGGGGAGAAGAACCCCAGCTCGCCCGCCTCGTCGGCGACCTCGGCCTCCAGGTTGTCCTGGGCCATCTCGTCCACGCGCTTGGCCGTGAAGGCCAGGTAGTAGCCGATCATGGCGCTCAGGCCGAAGGCCAGCGCGAGAGCGGTGGTGCCGACCGGCTCCTTCGACCAGACGCCGTACACGACGGTCATGATCAGGATGAAGGCGGCGAGCCAGAGGAACATCTTGCCCTGGATCTTCACTTGCCGGCCTCCTTGCCACCGGTGACGGCCTTGGTGCCGGCGCTGTGGTCCTCGAGGTGGTCGAGGGCCGCGATCTCCGGGTGGTGCAGGTCGAACGCCGGGGATTCGGAACGGATCCGCGGCAGGGTGAGGAAGTTGTGCCGCGGCGGCGGGCAGGAGGTCGCCCACTCCAGCGAACGGCCGTAGCCCCACGGGTCGTCGACCTCGATCTTCTTCCCGTACTTCGCCGTCTTCCAGACGTTGTACATGAAGGGCAGCATCGACAGGCCGAGCAGGAACGAGCTGATCGTGGAGATCGTGTTCAGCGTCGTGAAGCCGTCGGCGGCGAGGTAGTCCGCGTAACGACGCGGCATGCCCTCGACACCCAGCCAGTGCTGCACCAGGAAGGTGCCGTGGAAGCCGACGAACAGCGTCCAGAAGGTGATCTTGCCGAGGCGCTCGTCCAGCATCTTGCCCGTGAACTTCGGCCACCAGAAGTGGAAGCCGGAGAACATCGCGAAGACCACGGTGCCGAAGATGACGTAGTGGAAGTGCGCGACGACGAAGTACGAGTCGGAGACGTGGAAGTCCATCGGGGGCGAGGCCAGGATGACACCGGTCAGACCACCGAAGGTGAAGGTGATCAGGAAGCCGATGGCCCAGAGCATCGGGGTCTCGAAGGACAGCGAGCCCTTCCACATGGTGCCGATCCAGTTGAAGAACTTCACACCGGTCGGTACCGCGATCAGGAAGGTCATGAACGAGAAGAACGGCAGGAGCACGCCGCCGGTCACGTACATGTGGTGGGCCCACACGGTCACCGAGAGGCCGGCGATCGAGATCGTCGCCGCGATCAGACCGATGTAACCGAACATCGGCTTGCGGGAGAAGACCGGGATGACCTCGGAAATGATTCCGAAGAACGGTAGCGCGATGATGTACACCTCTGGGTGTCCGAAGAACCAGAAGAGGTGTTGCCACAGCAAGGCGCCGCCGTTGGCCGCGTCGAAGACGTGCGCACCGAACTTGCGGTCGGCCTCCAGCGCGAACAGCGCGGCGGCCAGCACCGGGAAGGCGAGCAGGACCAGGACACCGGTCAGCAGCACGTTCCAGGTGAAGATCGGCATGCGGAACATCGTCATGCCGGGAGCGCGCATGCAGATGATCGTGGTGATGAAGTTGACCGAGCCGAGGATCGTGCCGAAGCCCGAGAAGGCCAGACCCATGATCCACATGTCGGAGCCGATGCCCGGCGAGCGGACGGCGTCCGACAGCGGGGAGTAGGCGAACCAGCCGAAGTCGGCCGCACCCGAGGGGGTGACGAAGCCGGCCACCGCGATGGAGGAGCCGAAGAGGTACAGCCAGTACGCGAACATGTTCAGCCGCGGGAACGCCACGTCGGGCGCGCCGATCTGCAGCGGCATGATCCAGTTCGCGAAGCCGGCGAACAGCGGGGTGGCGAACATCAGCAGCATGATCGTGCCATGCATGGTGAAGGCCTGGTTGAACTGTTCGTTCGACATGATCTGCGTGCCCGGACGGGCCAGCTCGGCGCGCATGAAGAGCGCCATGATCCCGCCGATGATGAAGAACACGAACGACGTGACCAGGTACATCGTGCCGATGGTCTTGTGGTCGGTCGTGGTCAGCCACTTCACGACCACGTTGCCCGGCTGCTTGCGCCGCACCGGCAGCTCGTTCTCATACGAGTCGGCGGCGGCACCCTGGGATTCGTTGAGGATGCTCACAGTTTGTTCACTTCCGCATTCCGGGCCGGGTCAGTCTGCTTGATGCCGGCCGGGAGGAAGCCGGTCTGCCCCTTCTCCGCCAGCAGCTTCAGGTGCGCCCGGTACTCCTCCGGCGAGACGACCTTCACGTTGAAGAGCATCCGGGAGTGGTCGACACCGCAGAGCTCGGCGCACTTGCCCATGAAGATGCCCTCCTGCGAAGGAGTCACCTCGAAGACGTTGGTGTGGCCGGGGATGACGTCCTGCTTGAACAGGAAGGGCACCACCCAGAAGGAGTGGATGACGTCGTTCGACGACAGGATGAAGCGGACCTTCTCGCCCTTGGGGAGGTAGAGGGTCGGACCCGGGTTGTTGGTCTCCGGGTTCCGGTCGCCGGGGACGCCCTTCTCGTAGACGCCTTCGGCGCCCGCGGGGAAGTCCTTGGTGAAGCGGTCCGGAATGGAGGCGATCTCCTTGGGGACCTCGCCCGCCTTCGGGGTGGCCGCATCGCCGTCGACGTTCTCGACGTAGTTGAAGCCCCAGCTCCACTGGAAGCCGACCACGTTGATCGTGTGGGCCGGCTTGGTGAGGGCGAGCAGCTTCGACTCGTCACGCGCGGTGAAGTAGAAGAGCACCGAGACGATGATGAGCGGGACCACGGTGTACAGCGCCTCGATGGGCATGTTGTACCGGGTCTGCGCAGGGACCTCGATCTTCGTCCGGCTGCGCCGGTGGAAGATGATGCTCCAGATGATCAGGCCCCACACCAGGATGCCCGTGATGAGAGCGGCAGCCCACGACCCCTGCCACAGGGACAGGATGCGAGGCGCCTCCTCCGTGACCGGATAGGGCATTCCGAGGCGGGGGAAGTCTTGCCAGTTGTACGAGCAACCAGTGGCGGTCGCCAGGACCACGCCCGCAGTCAGCGCCTGCAGCAGCTTCCGCCGCATCGGGCGCCGCGGCGAGCGGTCGGAGCCGTAGGGACTCACGTAGCGCCTTCCCGAGAGTCTCGGCCCGCGCGGCCGGCCGCGGCCGTGTTCGGGTCGGTCGCCGGCCCTGACGCAGGCAGGGGTTTGGATGTTTATGCGGACCAAACCCTACTGGACGCTATTTGGGGTCGCGCGGGGAGGGTGCCCAACGCGCCGCTACTGCCCCCGAAGGGATGGATCCGCCGTACGGGGGACGGGCCATCCGGCCCTGAATGGCGGGCTCCGGACGACATCTGACGGCCCCTGACCCCGGCCGTCCGCGGCCTCCGGTTAGCGTGGCCGGATGCCCTACTTCGACACCGCCTCCGCCGCCCCGCTGCACCCCGTGGCCCGACAGGCGCTGCAGGCCGCCCTCGACGAGGGCTGGGCGGACCCGGCCCGACTGTACCGGGAGGGGCGGCGCGCCCGGCTGCTGCTGGACGCGGCGCGGGAGGCGGCGGCCGATGCCGTGGGATGCCGGGCCGACGAGCTCGTGTTCACCCCATCGGGGACGCACGCGGTTCACACGGGGGTGGCGGGGGCCCTGGCGGGGCGCCGGCGCGTCGGCGGTCAGCTGGTCGTATCGGCGGTCGAACACAGTTCTGTACTGCACGCGGCGGACGCGCACGCGGCGGCCGGGGGCACGGTGACGGAGGTTCCGGTCGACCGCCTCGGCGCCGTCTCGCCCGAGGGGTACGCGGCCGCCCTCGGCTCCGGCACCGCTCTGGCCTGCCTCCAGTCGGCCAACCACGAGGTGGGCACGGTCCAGCCGGTGGCGGAGGTCGCCGAGGTCTGCGCGGCCGCCGGGGTGCCGCTGCTCGTGGACGCGGCGCAGTCCCTGGGGTGGGGCCGGGTGGACGGCGCCTGGTCGCTCCTCGCGGCGAGCGCCCACAAGTGGGGCGGGCCGCCCGGGGTCGGGCTGCTCGCCGTCCGCAAGGGGGTCCGCTTCGCACCTCAAGGCCCCGCCGACGAAAGGGAGTCGGGCCGCTCCCCCGGCTTCGCCAACCTCCCCGCGATCGTCGCGGCGGCCGCCTCCCTGCGGGCGGTACGGGCCGAGGCCGAGGCCGAGGCGGCACGGCTGCGGGTGCTGGTCGACCGGATCCGGCGCCGGGTGGCCCGGCTGGTGCCGGACGTGGAGGTGGTGGGCGACGCCGAGCGCCGGCTCCCGCACCTGGTGACCTTCTCCTGCCTGTACGTGGACGGCGAGACCCTGCTCCACGAGCTGGACCGCGCCGGGTACTCGGTCTCCTCCGGGTCCTCCTGCACCAGCTCCACCCTGACCCCCAGTCACGTGCTGCGGGCGATGGGAGTGCTGTCGGAGGGGAACGTACGGGTGTCCCTGCCGACGGGGACCTCGGCGGACGAGGTCAACGGATTCCTGGAGGTGCTGCCGGGGGCGGTGGCCGGGATCCGCGAGAAGCTCGGCGCGGGCGAACCGGCGTCCGTCGCCCCCGTGGCGGACTCCCTGGAGCTCGACGCCCTCGGCCTGCGCTGCCCGCAGCCGGTGATCGAGCTCGCCCGCGCCATCGGACGGGTTCCGGTGGGCGGCACCGTCACCGTCCTGTCGGACGACGAGGTGGCCCGGCTGGACATCCCGGCGTGGTGCGCGATGCGGGGCCACGTCTACGTGGGCGAGTCGCCGCGCCCCGCGGGAACGGCGTACACGGTCCGCCGCACCGCCTGACGCCCGTCCGGCCCAGCCGGGCGGAGACGGGGAGGTCCCCGCCGCCGCCCCGCGCGGGATCCGGGTCAGCCGGGAAGGTGGGCGCGGACCTCGGAGGCCGCCGCCTCGCCGTAGGCCTTCGTGAAGCGCTCCATGAAGTGCGCCCGGGCCAGCGTGTACTCCTGGGTGCCCAGGGTCTCGATGACCAGCGTCGCGAGCATGCAGCCCAGCTGCGCCGCCCGCTCCAGCCCGACGCCCCAGCCGAGCCCCGTCAGGAACCCCGCGCGGAACGCGTCGCCGACACCGGTGGGGTCGACCTTCGCGGTCTCCTCCGGGCAGCCGACGACGACCGGCTCCTGCCCGGCCCGCTCGATGCGCACGCCCTGCGCGCCCAGCGTGGTCACGCGGGTGCCGACCTCGGCGAGGATCTCCTCGTCGGTCCAGCCGGACTTCGACTCGATGAGCCCCTTCTCGTACTCGTTCGAGAAGAGGTACGTCGCACCCTGCATCAGGGTGCGGATGTTCTCGCCGTCCATCCGCGCGATCTGCTGCGAGAAGTCGGCGGCGAAGGGGATCCCGCGCGTCCGGCACTCCTCCGTGTGGCGGAGCATCGCCTCGGGGTCGTCTGCGCCGATGAGGACGAGGTCCAGCCCGCCCACCCGGTCGGCGACGGCCTTCAGCTCGATCTGGCGGGCCTCGCTCATCGCGCCCGTGTAGAAGGAGCCGATCTGGTTGTGGTCGGAGTCCGTGGTGCAGACGAAGCGCGCGGTGTGCAGCACCTCGGAGATCCGCACCGACTCGGTGTCGACCCCGTGGCGGTCCAGCCAGGCGCGGTACTCGTCGAAGTCCGAGCCGGCCGCGCCGACCAGGATCGGGCGGCTTCCCAGCTGCCCCATGCCGAAGCAGATGTTCGGGCCGACGCCGCCCCGCCGTACGTCGAGGTTGTCGACGAGGAAGGAGAGGGAGACCGTGTGGAGCTGGTCCGCGACGAACTGGTCGGCGAAGCGGCCCGGGAAGGTCATGAGGTGGTCGGTGGCGATGGAGCCGGTGACTGCGATGCGCACGGCGTGGACGCTCCTGCGGAGGACGGCAAGGGGACATTCAAAACTACCCGGTCCACGCCGGTGCGCCGACCCGTCGAAACTACCCCGTAGTAGGACTTCCTTCGCCCGTATTGGCGTGCCTACCGTGCCCCCATGACCTATACCGATGGTTTCGGGTACGCAGAGCCCACCGCCGGCGCCCGCCCCGGCTTCGCCCGGCTGCTGGGCGACTGCGCCCGGATGGCGCCGCACTGGCCCGTCCCGTACGAGCCCCGCCCGGTCCGCGTCACGCCCTCGCAGATCCACGGCATCAGCGTCCCGCCCGCCTCGGCCCGGCTGATCGCCTCCACCGCCGCCTACGGGGACTGACGGCCACCGGGAGGGAACCGGTTTCGCGACCGCCGCGTCACACCCGCATCACGTACGGCGGGACACGCGAAGGAGCGATGCGGTGACCAGCGAACAACCCGACACATCACGCGCCACACGACGGCGGCCGGCCTGGGCCGTCGGCTCGATCGCGGCCGCCGTCCTGCTGGCCGGCGGTGGTACGGCGTACTGGGCGTCCACGGCCTACGGAGACGCCTCGGGCAGCGGAACCCGTACGAGTGACAGCGCGGCCGCCGCGCCCCGCCCCGCTGGGTCCCCGTCCGGGCCCGGCATCGCGCCCGGGGAGCCGGATCCGTCCGGCGGCGGGGTCACCTACCGCGCCGAGGGGCAGCTGCCGCCGGCCCCGGCGGGCGGGGCACCGTCCTTCGCGGCGTCCGGCGAGGTCTCCTCCGACGAGGTGGCCCGGCTCGCCCGGGCCCTGGGGATCTCCGGCGCGCCGCGCCTGAACGGCGAGCAGTGGCAGGCCGGGGAGACCGCCGACGGTTCGGGGCCCCGGCTCACGGTCACCCGCAAGGCTCCCGGGACCTGGAGCTTCTCCCGCTTCCAGGGCGGCGCCCCGAAGGGCGGCGGCGCCGGGGACGACTGCGTGCGCGGCAAGGACACCTGCGGCCCGGCCACCCTCCCCCAGGGTCCCGCCGAGGGGGCCGCGGCCGCCGGGTCGGACGCGGACGCGGGCGCGGGGCCGGTGTCCGAGGAGGCGGCCAGGGCGGCCGCGGCCCCGGTGCTGGCGGCCGCGGGTCAGGGCGACGCCAGGCAGGACGCCCGCCTGCTCCAGGGTTCCGTACGGGTGGTGAGCGCCGACCCGGTGGTGGGCGGGCTGCCCACCACCGGCTGGTCCACGCGCGTGAGCGTGGGCCCCGGCGCCGAGGTGGTGGCGGGCAGCGGCGAGCTCAAGGCCCCCGTCCGCGCGGGTGAGCAGCCGGTGGTCGGCGCCGACGAGGCGCTGGCCCGGCTCAACGCGGCCGGCAAGGGCGGCGACGGTACGGGTCCGGGCCCGAGCGGCTGCGCGACCTCCGTGCCGCTGACCCCGGACACGCCGACGGGCGCGACGGACACCCTGCCCTGCAACCCGGAGCCGCGTCCGATGAAGCCCCCGCGGACGGAGACCGTACGGGGGGCCGTGCTCGGGCTGACCCCGGGGACGGTCGACGGCGGACGGGGCCTGGTGCCGGCGTGGCTGTTCGAGGTGGCCGGCAAGGACGGCGCGCCGGGCCGCACGGTGGCCTCCCCGGCGGGCAAGGACGGCGGCGCCCCGGTGCCCCCGCAGGACAGGACCGCGCCCGCGTTCTCGTACGCGCAGGCCGACCGGAAGCTGACGGTGAACTTCTGGGGCGGGGTGTGCAGCACGTACGCCCTGGAGGCGCGGGAGGAGGCCGGGTCGGTGCTGGTGAAGGTCACGGAGAAGCCGAACCAGCCGGGGCAGGCCTGCATCACGCTGGCGCAGGAGATGACCGTGTCGGCCACGCTCCGCGAGCCGCTCGGCGACCGGAAGGTGGTCGACGCGACGACGGGCAAGACGCTCCCCCGCCAGTGAGGCGGTAGCCAGAACGCCCGAGGGCCCGGGCACCGGTCGCTGTGACCGGTGCCCAGGCCCTCTTCGTACGCGTCGTGCTCGTCGTACGGGGTCAGCCGGGTTTAGCTGAACGAGTCGCCGCAGGCGCAGGAGCCGGTGGCGTTCGGGTTGTCGATCGTGAAGCCCTGCTTCTCGATGGTGTCGACGAAGTCGATCGAGGCGCCGTGCAGGTACGGGGAGCTCATCCGGTCGGTGACGACCTTGACTCCGTCGAAGTCCTTGACGACGTCGCCGTCGAGGGACCGCTCGTCGAAGAAGAGCTGGTAGCGCAGGCCGGAGCAGCCACCGGGCTGGACGGCGACGCGGAGCGCCAGGTCATCGCGGCCTTCCTGCTCCAGCAGGGTCCTGACCTTCTCGGCGGCGGCGTCGGACAGGAGGATGCCGTCGCTCACGGTGGTCTTGTCGTCCTGTACGGACATCTGCATTCACTCCCGAAGTGGGCGGCTCCCCGCCGGGGCGGCTGGGGAAACGTCGGACTCTTGCCGTGGGTGGCAACCAGCGGGACCGCGGATTCATTCCGGGGCCGGCGCCTTGTTTCAGATATTCATGCTCGCACACCCGGGCGGAGCGGTGGACCCCGTGAAGAGGACCGGTGAAGCGGGCCGCACCCGGCCGGGCGAATGCGTCACATCGACACTATCGGCATCGTCAAAGTGACGTGAAGCGGTTATGATAGATAGCGTCAAATAGACGAGAAGTCGCCAAGACGCCTCTCCCGCAGTTCCCCAGAAGTCCCTTGTCGCAGAACAGAAAGGGTGCGTGTCGTGACCACCGCCCAGCCTTTGGACGTCCAGCCGACGCCCCTTGCCCTGCTGCTGCTCGGCCGCGAGGCCGACCCCAAGAGCGAGCGCGGGGTGGAATGCCCCGGCGACCTCCCCTCGCCGTCCGACCCGGACCTGGTGGCCCGCGCCCGCGCGGCCAAGGAGAAGCTCGGGGACAAGGTCTTCATCCTCGGCCACCACTACCAGCGCGACGAGGTCATCGAGTTCGCCGACGTCACCGGCGACTCCTTCAAGCTGGCCAAGGACGCGGCGGCCAAGCCGGAGGCCGAGTACATCGTCTTCTGCGGCGTGCACTTCATGGCCGAGTCCGCGGACATCCTGACCTCGGACGACCAGAAGGTCGTGCTGCCCGACCTCGCGGCCGGCTGCTCGATGGCCGACATGGCCACCGCCGAGCAGGTCGCCGAGTGCTGGGACGTGCTGACCGAGGCCGGTGTCGCCGCCTCGACCGTCCCCGTCTCGTACATGAACTCCTCCGCCGACATCAAGGCCTTCACCGGCAAGCACGGCGGCACGATCTGTACGTCGTCCAACGCGAAGAAGGCCCTGGAGTGGGCCTTCGAGCAGGGCGAGAAGGTGCTGTTCCTCCCCGACCAGCACCTGGGCCGCAACACCGCCGTCCGCGACATGGGCATGTCCCTGGACGACTGCGTGCTCTACAACCCGCACAAGCCGAACGGCGGCCTGACGGCCGAGCAGCTGCGGAACGCGAAGATGATCCTGTGGCGCGGCCACTGCTCGGTGCACGGCCGGTTCTCGGTCGACTCCGTCAACGACGTGCGCGCCCGCATCCCCGGCGTGAACGTGCTGGTCCACCCGGAGTGCAAGCACGAGGTCGTGGCGGCCGCGGACTACGTCGGCTCGACGGAGTACATCATCAAGGCGCTGGAGGCGGCCCCGGCCGGCTCCAAGTGGGCCATCGGCACCGAGCTGAACCTGGTCCGCCGTCTGGCGAATCGTTTCGCGGCGGAGGACAAGGAGGTCGTCTTCCTGGACAAGACGGTCTGCTTCTGCTCGACGATGAACCGCATCGACCTCCCGCACCTGGTGTGGACCCTGGAGTCCCTGGCCGAGGGCAACCTGGTCAACCAGATCCAGGTCGACAAGGAGACGGAGAGCTTCGCGAAGCTCGCGCTGGAGCGGATGCTGGCGCTGCCGTAACGGTGACCCGCACGAAGGGGCGCCCGGCTGCTGCCGGGCGCCCCTTCGTGTGTGTCCCGCGCCATCCACGGCAGGTGGATCGGACCGTTGGGCCACTCCGGTGCCCCTCCGGCCCTGGGGCCAGGAATGATCCAGGTATGGACAGTGCGGATCGGCTGGTGCGGGCGGCGGGCGACGGCGACGTGGTCGAGGTGGTCCGGCTGCTGGGGCGGGGTGCCGTGGTCGACGCGCCGGATCGTTACCGGCGAACGGCGCTGGACCTGGCAGTGGAGCGGGGGCATGCCGATGTCGTCCGCCGACTGGTCGCAGCGGGCGCCGATCCGGAGCAGCAGGTGGGTGAGTACCTGGAGTCGACACCTCTGTGCGTGGCGGCGCGCCACGGGCACACGGCGGTCGTCGGGGTCCTCCTGGACGCAGGTGCCCGCACCGGAGCCCAGGGCCGGTTGGGCCACGTACCGCTGGTGCTGGCGGCCACGACGGGCGACGAGGGCCACCCGGAGACGGTGGACCTGCTGCTGGACCGCGGGGCGGACGTCAACGCGGTGATGAAGCACAGGACGGCCCTTGACTGGGCGGTCTGGTTCGGGCAGGAAGAGATGGTGCTCCGCCTGCTCGGCCGCGGTGCCATCCCTTCGGCCCCGGGTTTGTTCCGCACGGACGTCCCCGGCAGGAGCCAGAGCGGCTGCCACCGGCTCTGGACCGGCTGAGGGCCCCGGCCCCCGCGTGGTGCGGGGGCCGGGGCCCTTGTCGTGGCCGGGGTCAGACCGTGACCGGGGTCTCGTCCGCCGGCTGGGGCGGGACCACCGTCAGGCGGGCCCGCTTCTTCGCGCGGCGGCGTTCCTTGCGGAGCTCGACCATCGTGTAGAGGGTCGGCACCAGCAGCAGGGTCAGCAGCGTCGAGCTGACCAGGCCGCCGATCACCACGACCGCGAGCGGCTGCGAGATGAAGCCGCCCTCGCCGGTGACGCCCAGCGCCATCGGGAGCAGGGCGAAGATCGTCGCCAGGGCCGTCATCAGGATCGGCCGCAGACGGTGGCGGCCACCCTCGATGACCGCCTCGACGACGCCCAGGCCCTGGGCCCGGTACTGGTTGACCAGGTCGATCAGGACGATCGCGTTGGTCACCACGATGCCGATCAGCATCAGCATGCCGATCATCGCCGGGACGCCCATCGGGGTGCCGGTGGCGATCAGCAGGCCCAGCGCGCCGGTGGCGGCGAAGGGGATGGAGACCAGCAGGATCAGCGGCTGGACCAGCGAGCGGAAGGTCGCCACCAGCAGCATGAACACGATGGCGATGGCGGCGAACATGGCCAGGCCGAGCGAACCGAAGGCCTTGTCCTGGTCCTGGGAGACGCCGCCGATGGCGGCGGTGGCGCCGGCCGGCAGGTCCAGGGCCTTGATCTTGGTCTGGAGCGCGGCGCTGACCGCGCCGGTGTTGTCGCCGACGGGCTTGGCGGTGATGGTGGCGGCGCGGGCGCCGTCGATCCGGGTCATCGCGACCGGGCCGGGGACCTCCTTGACCTCCGCGATGTCACCGAGCTTGACCGGGCCGACCGGCAGGGACCGCAGTTCGGCCAGGGTGGTGGCCGGGTGGGCGGAGCGGACGACGATGTCCCGCTCGGTGTCGTCCAGTACGGCCTTGGCCACCGGGTTGCCCCGGACGGCCTGGGCGACGACGGCGCCCAGCGCGGCCTGGTTCAGACCGGCTTCGGCGGTCTTGGGGGTGGCGGTGACCGAGATCCGGGGCACGGACTGCGCGAGGTCGCTCTGGACGTCGGTGACGTCCTTCAGGGTGGCCACCTCGGCGCGGACCTGCTCGGCGGCCTTGGCCAGGACGCCCGCGTCACCGGCCTTGACGACCACGCTCAGGTTCTGGCTGCCGAAGCCGCCGCCCGCCGAGATGGAGGTGTCGCCGATGCCGTCCAGCTTCGCCAGGGCGTCCTGGATGCGGCCCTTGACGGCCTCGGAGTCGCCGGAGTCCTTCAGGGTGACCTGGTAGGAGGCCTGGTTGGTGCCCGTACCGCCGCCGAAGGCCGCGAGGAAACCGGAGGAGCCGACGGTGACCTGGTAGTCCTTGACGCCGTCCACGGAGCCGAGGGCCTTCTCCACCTTGCGGGCGGCCTCGTCGGAGGCGGCCAGCGAGGTGCCGGCGGCGAGCTCCTGCTTGACCGTCAGGACGTCCTGCTCGCCCTGGTCGAAGAAGTTGGTCTTCAGCAGCGGGGTCATGGCGAAGGTGGCGACCAGGACGACGACCGCGATGGCCACGCTGGTCAGGCGGCGCCGGGTGGCGAAGCCCAGGACCTTGACGTAGAAGCGCTGGAGGCGGCTCTTCGCCTCCTTCTCCTCGGCCTCGCGGCGGGCCTTCGCGGCGCCCTCGGCGTCCGCCGACGAGACGCCCTTGGGGGCGCGCAGGAACCAGTACGACAGCACCGGGACGACCGTCAGCGACACCAGCAGCGAGGCCAGCAGCGCGGCGGTCACGGTGAGCGAGAAGGAACCGAACAGCTCGCCGATCATGCCGCCGACCAGGCCGATCGGCAGGAAGACGGCGACGGTGGTGAGCGTGGACGAGGTCACCGCGCCCGCCACCTCGCGCACCGCGGTGATGATCGCGGTCTCGCGCTCCTCGCCGTAGCCGAGGTGGCGCTTGATGTTCTCCAGGACCACGATCGAGTCGTCGACGACGCGGCCGATGGCGATGGTGAGCGCGCCCAGCGTCAGCATGTTGAGCGACAGGTCGCGGGTCCACAGCACGATCAGGGCGAGGACCACGGACAGCGGGATGGAGACCGCGGTGACCAGGGTCGAGCGGATCGAGGCCAGGAAGACCAGGATCACGATGACCGCGAAGGCCAGGCCGAGGAGGCCCTCGGTGGTGAGGCCGGAGATGGACCGGGCGACCGCCGGGCCCTGGTCGCTGACGACGGTCAGCGCGGCGCCGGAGCCGAGGGTGGAGCGCAGCTCGGGGAGCTTGTCCTTGACGGCGTCCGAGATGGCGACGGCGCTGCCGTCCTTGTCCATGGTGAGGACGAGGGCGAGGCTGGGCTTGCCGTTGGTGCGGGTGATCGAGTCGCCGGCGGCGGGTTCCTGCTTGACCGCGGCCACGTCGGCGAGGCGGACGGCCGGCTTGCCGGGGCCCGGGGTCAGCCGGAGGTCCTCCAGCTGGGCGAGGGAGGTGTATCCGGAACCGACGCGCACGGTGCGGTTCTTGCCGCCCTCGTCGAAGGAGCCGGCGGGGACGGTGGCGCCGCCGGCCTTGAGGCCTTCGGCGAGCTTCGTCCCGTCGAGGCCGGCCGCGGCGAGCTTCGCCTCGTCGGGGGTGACGGTGACCTGGAGGTCGCGGACGCCGTCGACGCTGACCTGGCCGACGCCCTCGATGTCCTCCAGGACCGGGACGACGGACTTGTTCAGCTGGTCGGCGAGGGCCTGCTGGTCCTTGTCCGAGGTGACGGCGAGGACGACGGTGGGGATGTCGTCGGTGGAGCCGGCGACCACCTGCGGGTCCACCTCGGAGGGCAGCCGGACGCGGGCCCGGTTGACGGCCTGCTGGACGTCGGCGACGAGCTGCTTGGTGCCGCTGTCGCCGTAGTCGAAGGTGGCCCGGATGAGGGCGTTGCCCTCACTGGCGGTGGAGGTGATGCCGGTGATGCCGTCGACGCCCTTGAGGGTGGCCTCGATGGGCTCGATGACCTGCTTCTCCACCACGTCGGGCGAGGCGCCCTGGTACGGCGCGAGCACGGAGACCATCGGCAGTTCGATGGAGGGCAGCAGCTGCTGCTTGAGCTGCGGGATGGCTATGACGCCGAAGAGCAGCGCGACGATCGACACGAGGCCGATCAGGGCTCTCTGGGCAAGGCTGAAGCGGGACAGCCAGGACATGGGTGTGGGATCTCTCTGCCGGACGCGGGTGGGGGCGTTTCAGCCTCGCCCACGGCGGGGCGCCGGTGCGTCGCTCCCAGGTGCCGTCCTTATGCGCGGCATACCGCGTCCGCAGTACTCCGCGGCGCTCCGTCGTACTGCGGACCCCGTCCGGTCAGTCGGAGCGCGGGCGGACCAGGCCCGATTCGTACGCGATGACCACCAATTGCGCCCTGTCGCGGGCTCCGAGCTTCGCCATGGCCCGGTTGACGTGGGTCTTGACCGTGAGCGGGCTGACCTCCAGCCGTCCGGCGATGCCGTCGTTGGAGAGGCCCGCGGCGACGAGGACGAGGACCTCGCGCTCGCGGACGGTCAGCGCGGCGAGCCGTTCGGCGTGGGCGGAGCCGGCGGCGGGGGCCTCGGCGTGGCCGCCCTGGGCGAGGAAGCTGGCGATGAGGCCTTTGGTCGCGGCCGGGGAGAGCAGTGCCTCGCCGGCCGCCGCGACGCGGATGGCGTTCAGCAGCTCGTCGGGTTCGGCGCCCTTGCCGAGGAAGCCGGAGGCCCCGGCGCGCAGCGCCTGGACCACGTACTCGTCCACCTCGAAGGTGGTCAGCATGACGACGCGGACCCCGGAGAGCTCCGGGTCGGCGCTGATCATGCGGGTGGCGGCGAGCCCGTCGGTGCCGGGCATCCGGATGTCCATGAGGACGACGTCGGCCCGCCGCTCGCGCGCGAGGGCGTAGGCCTGCGCTCCGTCGGCGGCCTCGCCGACGACCTCCATGTCGGCCTCGGAGTCGACCAGCACCTTGAACGCGCTGCGCAGCAGCGCCTGGTCGTCGGCGAGCAGCACCCTGATGGGCGTGGTGGCGGTCTGCGTCTGGGTCCCCGTCTCGGCCATGCCCCGAGGGTACGCGGGCGGGCGCGCGGCCTCAGCCGAGGGAGAGGGCCACCAGGGCGGTGGTCGCCGCCACTTCGCACAGGGCGCCGAACACGTCCCCGGTGACCCCGCCGAAGCGGCGGACGCAGCGGCGCAGCAGGAGGTCGGCGGCGAGCAGGCCCGCTCCGACGGCCGCGGCGTGCTGGACGGCGGCGGGCAGCCCCTGCGGGAGCGCGGCCAGCGCGGCGGCGGCCGTGACGAGGACGGCGACCACGGCGGCGGCGCGGCGCGGGACCACGCCGGCGACGGCCGCGCCCAGGCCCTCGGGCCGGGCGGCGGGGACGCCCTCGCGGGAGGCCAGGGTCATGGCGAGCCGGGCGGTGACGGCGGCGAGCACGGCGGCGAGGGCGCCGTGGGCCCAGCCGTCGGCGTAGATGTCGGCCAGCGCGGCGACCTGCACCAGGAACACGATGAGCAGGGAGATGACGCCGAAGGGGCCGATGTCGGACTGCTTCATGATCCGCAGGGCGTCGTCGGCGGGCTTGGCGCTGCCCAGGCCGTCGGCCGTGTCGGCGAGGCCGTCGAGGTGGAGCCCGCGGGTCAGGGCGGCCGGGACGGCGACGGTGACGGCGGCGGCGAGCAGCGGGCCGCCCCCGAGGAGGAGCAGCAGGCTGCCGGGCACGGCGGCGAGCAGGCCGACGACGAGGCCGACCAGCGGCGCGCAGGCCATGCCGCTGCGGGCGGCGGGCCGGTCCCAGCGGGTGATCCGCGCGGGCAGCACGGTCAGCGTGCCGAACGCGAAGCGGATCCCGTCCCGGAAGGAGGCGCGCTCGGAGGGCGGCGCCGGTGGTGGATCATCGAACGAATCTGTCATCGGCGCGAACGCTACCCCTTCGGAGTCGGCGGTAAATTGCTCAATACGTGCCAAAAAGGAAGCAGGTGTCGTGGGTCACTGGTGGTACCGGAACATCGTCGAGCCGGGCAAGCTGCCGCTCCTGCTCGCCCTGCTGTCCTTCGTGCTGTCGTTCCTGGTCACTCGGGTGATCACGCGGCTGATCCGGGCCGGCCGGGGGCCCTTCAAGAACATCACCCCGGGCGGGCTGCACGTCCACCACGTGGTCCCGGGGGTGGTCCTCGTGATCGTCGGCGGGTTCGGCGCGGTCGGCAGCGGCCAGCACAGCTTCGGCGCGGGCCTCTCGGCCGTGCTCTTCGGGCTCGGGGCCGGGCTGGTGCTGGACGAGTTCGCGCTGATCCTGCACCTCGACGACGTCTACTGGAGCGAGCAGGGCCGCAAGAGCGTGGAGGTCGTGGTGCTGACGGCCGCGGTGGTCGCGCTGGTGCTGGGCGGCTTCCTGCCCTTCGGGGTCAACGAGCTGACCGCCGAGGAGCGGCACAGCAGGGGCCTGGTGGTCATGAACACCTCCATAAACTTCTTCCTGGCCCTGGTCGCCCTGTGGAAGGGCAAGCCCCGCACGGCGGTGTTCGGGACGGTGATCCCCTTCGTGGCGCTGATCGGCGCGGTGCGCCTGGCCCGGCCCGGGTCCCCGTACGCGAAGAGGTTCTACGCGAACCGCCCCCGCGCGCGGGCCAAGGCGGGACTGCGGGCCTTCCACCACGACCGGCGCTGGGCCAGGCCGCGCCGCAGGTTCGAGGAGTTCATCGGCGGCACCCCGGACTGACGGCGAAGGGCCCGCGCCGCGAAGGCGAAGGGCCCACACCGTGACGGCGAAAGACCCCCGCACCGCGCAGAGGGCCCGCCCCCGTGACGTACGGGAGCGGGCCCTGTGGCCTTCTGTGTCCCGCCCGCCGGGTGACCTGGGTGCGGCGGGCGGCGGGCGCGTCAGCCCGGGATCAGGCCGCCGTCGCCGAGCATCTGCCTGACCTCCTCCAGCGAGGCGTCGGGCGCGGGCAGGATCAGCTCCGACGGCTCCAGAGCGTCATCGGGGAGCGGCGTCCCCAGCCGGCGGACGGCGTCGAGCAGCGACCCCAGCGTGCGCCGGAAACCCTCCTCGTCGCCCGCTTCCATCTCCGCGAGCAGCTCGTCGTCCAGTGCGTCGAGCTCGGCGAAGTGGCTGTCGGCCAGCTTCGCCTGCCCCTCCCCCATGATGCGGACAATCATGACGGGCCCCTGTCCTACTGCTTGTCGAAGCGGTGCGGGGTCTGCGACGGCGCTCCCGTGCCGGGTGCGCCGCCCTCGATGGCCTGCTGCTGCGCCGACGGGCCGCCCGCCAGCTCGGCCTTCATCCGCTGGAGCTCCAGCTCCACGTCCGTGCCGCCGGAGAGGCGGTCCAGCTCGGCCTGGATGTCGTCCTTGGAACCGAGACCGCTCTGGTCGTCGAGGGCGCCGGAGGCCAGCAGCTCGTCGATCGCGCCGGCGCGGGCCTGGAGCTGGGCGGTCTTGTCCTCGGCCCGCTGGATGGCCAGACCGACGTCGCTCATCTCCTCCGAGATGCCGGAGAAGGACTCCGCGATGCGGGTCTGCGCCTGCGCGGCCGTGTAGGTGGCCTTGATGGTCTCCTTCTTCGTCCGGAAGGCGTCCACCTTGGCCTGGAGGCGCTGGGCGGCGAGCGTCAGCTTCTCCTCCTCGCCCTGCAGGGTCTGGTGCTGCACCTCCAGGTCGCTGACCTGCTGCTGGAGCGAGGCGCGGCGGGACAGGGCCTCGCGCGCCAGGTCCTCGCGGCCCAGGGCGAGGGCCTTGCGGCCCTGGTCCTCCAGCTTGGCGGACTGGCCCTGGAGCTGGTTGAGCTGCAGCTCCAGGCGCTTGCGGGAGGTCGCCACGTCGGCGACCCCGCGGCGCACCTTCTGCAGCAGCTCCAGCTGCTTCTGGTACGAGTAGTCGAGGGTCTCGCGCGGGTCCTCGGCCCGGTCAAGGGCCTTGTTCGCCTTCGCGCGGAAGATCATCCCCATACGCTTCATGACACCGCTCATGGGCTTCGCGCGCCCCCTTCTAGACGGACTGTGCTCCAGGTCACCGACAGGACCCACAGTACGGGCCCTGTCTCCATTACCGCACTGTTCGAGTGCGGATGCGCTCCTCCTCCAGGACGAGTACCCCGCCGCCGTATCAGGCGTAAGGAGTAGGTGATCCCCGAGACCGGCGGAACCCCCGCACTGGGAAGACGCCCGCCGTTGCCGGATCGTTCCCCGCGGAGGTGGGGCCCGTGCCCCCGACCACGTACGCTTGGGTTTTGTGTTTGGTAGCCGCTCCTCCAAGGAAGAGAAGGCCGCCGCCGCCGACAAGGCGAGCGCCGACCTCTCGCAGCCCCGTGACCCGCAGGCCCCGAAGGGCCGCCCGACGCCGAAGCGTGCTGTGGCCCAGTCGCAGCGCAAGGCCGTGGTGGCCTCGACCGGCAACCGCAAGGAGGACGCCAAGCGAGCCCGTGAACGCCGCCGGGAAGAGATGACCAGGCAGCGCGAGGCGCTGGCCAACGGCGACGAGCGTTACCTGCCCGCCCGCGACAAGGGCCCCGTCCGCCGCTTCGTCCGCGACTTCGTGGACTCCCGCTTCTCGGTCGCCGAGATGTTCCTGCCGCTGGCCGTGATCATCCTGGTGCTGAGCATGATCCGGGTGAACCAGATCCAGAACATCTCGCTGATGCTGTGGCTCGGCGTGATCGTCCTGATCATCCTCGACTCCATCGGCCTCGCGTTCCGCCTCCGCAAGGCGCTGAACGAGCGCTTCGCGAACGAGCCGCGCCGCGGCGCGATCGCGTACGGCCTGATGCGCACCCTCCAGATGCGCCGGCTGCGCCTGCCCAAGCCGCAGGTCAAGCGCGGGGAACGGCCCTGAGCGAGGACTTCGCACAGGGGGCCCGGCTCTGGCTCGAAGGGCTGGGCGGACTGCGCAACGCGGTCCGGCAGGAACTCGTGGGCCGGCAGGTCGAGGAACAGATCACGCACCGCTTCCCGGTCGGGCAGCGGCTGCGCGTCCTCGACGTCGGCATGGGCCAGGGCACGCAGGCCCTGCGCCTGGCCCGCGCCGGCCACAAGGTCACCGGCCTGGAGCAGGACCCCGACATGCTGGCGGTCGCGCACGCGGCGCTGGCCGCCGAGCCGGCCGGGATCCAGGACCGCGTCCAGCTGTTAGAGGGCGACGGCCGCGAGACGGGCGCCCACTTCGTGCCGGGCAGCTTCGACGTGGTGCTGTGCCACGGGGTGCTGATGTACGTCCCCGAGGCCGACGCCATGCTCGCCGGGCTGGCCCGCATGCTGGCGCCGGGCGGCCTGCTGTCCCTGCTGGTGCGCAACGGTGACGCCCTCGCCCTGCGGCCGGGGCTGGCCGGGGACTGGCCCGGGGCGCTCGCGGCCTTCGACACCGTCGACTACACGAACCGGCTCGGGCTGGACGTGCGCGCCGACCGGCTGGCCGATCTGACGGCCACCCTGTCGGGCATCGGCGCGCCGCTCTCCACCTGGTACGGCGTACGGGTCTTCACCGACGGCACCGAGGCCGGCGCGGAACTCCCGCCGGACGAGGAACTCGAAGCACTGCTCGCCGCCGAGGAACGCGCCGGACGGACCGACCCCTACCGCTCGGTGGCGGCGCTCCTGCACCTGTGCGGGGTCCGGGGCTAGCCCGCCCCGCCGGTACGGGGCCGCCCCGGGCCCGCCGTCCCGTTCCGACCGGACCCCGGCCGGAACGGGAGCGGACCGCCGCCGGAGACCGGCTCGAAAGCCGGTCGGACCCGGACGCCCCGGCCGGGGGCTACGCCTCGGCGGCCGCGCTGAGGCTCATCTTGTAGATCAGGGTGTCGTCCTCGAAGAGGGTGACCTGCTCGGCGCCCCCGTCGAGGAGCTCCTTCCAGACCTCGCCGATCCAGGACTCGGCGTCCCCCTGGGTGGTGAACTCCTCCGGTTCCACCGCCGGGGTCGTCTCGGCGCCGTCGGCCTTCTCGAACCGCCACGTCCACACCATGTCCGCCTCCGTTGCTCGCACGCGATCTCACACTTCTCGGCATGAGTGTGCCCGCAGAGTAACCGGACGCGCACCAGTACCGGCGACGCGGGAGGATCTCTGTGTGGAACTCACCTTGCTCGGCACCGGTACCCCTGAAGGACTGCCCCGCCCCGGCTGTCCCTGCGCCGCCTGCGCGGTCTCCGTGGGCCCGCTCGCCCGCGCCGCGACCGCCGTCCTCGTGGACGGCGCGCTGCTGCTGGACCTGACGCCCGGGGCGGTGCTGGCCGGGGCCCGAGCGGGGCATTCGCTGGCCGGCGTGCGGCAGGTGCTGCTGACGCACCCGCACGACGGGCCGCCCGTCGAGCTGCCGCCCGGACTGCCCGCCGCGGGCCGGGTGCCGGACGGGCGGGAGCTCTCGGTGATCAGCGGGCACCGGGTGCGGGCGGTACCGATGGACGCGCCCGGCACCGGCTACGAGGTCACCGGCCCGGACGGGAGCCGGCTGCTGTACCTCCCGCCGGGCGGGGCGCCCAGCGGTACCGACGGCACGACCGCGCGGCGCGCCTACGACGTGGTCCTCGCGGACGTGCTCGGCCGCCCCGAGGCCCTCGCCCGGCTGCGCGCGAGCGGCGCCGTCGGCCCGGCCACGGACGTGATCGCCGTGCACGTGGACCACGACACCCCGCCGGGCCGCGAACTGGAGCGCCGGTGCGCGGCCGCCGGGGCCCGCGCGGTACCCGACGGCACCACGGTGGTGGCGGGCGACTACCACGCGGTGCCGGACGTACCGCGCCGCACCCTGGTGCTGGGCGGTGCCCGTTCGGGCAAGTCCTTCGAGGCGGAGCGACGGCTGGAGTCCTTCCCGGAGGTGGTCTACGTCGCCACCGGCGGCACCCGCGACGGCGACGCGGAGTGGGCCCAGCGCGTCGGCCTGCACCGCGAGCGGCGTCCGGCCGGCTGGCGGACGGTGGAGACCTGCGAGCTGGTGCCGCTGCTGGAGCGGGCCGGCCCCCCGCTGCTGATCGACTGCCTCGCGCTGTGGCTCACCGACGCCATGGACCGGGTCGGCGCCTGGGACGACTCCGTATGGGCGGCCGGCGGCCGCAAGGAACTGGGCGGACGGATGGCCGACCTCGTGGCGGCGGTCCGCGCGACGCGCCGCCGGGTGGTGCTCGTCAGCAACGAGGTGGGGGCCGGCGTGGTCCCCGCGACCGCGGCGGGGCGGCGGTTCCGCGACGAGCTGGGCCGCCTCAACAACGCGGTGGCGGGCGAGTGCGAGCACGTCCTGCTGGTGGTGGCGGGGCAGCCGCTCGCCCTCAAGGAGCAGCCCCGGTGACGGCCCGCCAGGGGATCGGCGGGAGCGCCCCTGAGGGAGGGCCTGACCGGCTGTAGTCTCTGGCAAATGACCACGCTGAATCTCGACGACTTCTCCGATCTGATCGAACGCCCCGACGGGGGCGTCCGGCGTGACGCCGAGGATCGCCGTGAGCGGCTGGCCGTGCCGCCCGGCGCTCTGGGACGGCTCGACGACCTCGCCGAATGGCTGGCCGCCGCCCAGGGGCAGGTCCCGGTGAAGCCGATCGACCGGCCCCGCGTCGTGCTGTTCGCCGCCGACCACGGGATCGCCGCCCAGGGTGTCTCGGCACGGGCCGCGGGCAGCACCCACGAGCTGGTCCGTTCCGTCCTGGAGGGGACCAGCCCGGTCTCCATCCTGGCCGGGCGGCTCGGCGCGGGCGTGCGCGTCGTGGACGCCGGACTGGACTGCGACCCCGGGCTGCTGCCCGAGGACGTGACCCGGCACCGCGTACGGCGCGGCAGCGGCCGGATCGACGTGGAGGACGCGCTGACGGCACAGGAGGCCGAGGCCGCACTGCGCCTGGGCATCCGGATCGCCGACGAGGAGGCCGACTCCGGTACGGACCTGGTCGTCCTCGGCGACATCGGCGTGGGCGGCACCACCGTTGCGGCCGTCCTGGTCGCCGCGCTCTGCGGAACGGACGCGTCCGTGGTCACCGGCCGCGGCGGGGTGCCGATCGACGACCTGGCCTGGATGCGCAAGTGCGCCGCCGTCAGGGACTCGCTGCGCCGGGCCCGCCCGGTCCTCGGCGACCAGATGGCGCTGCTGGCGGCGGTCGGCGGCGCGGACGTCGCCGCGATCACCGGCTTCCTGCTCCAGTGCGCGGTGCGCCGCACGCCGGTCATCCTCGACGGGGTCGTCTCGGCGGCCTGCGGACTGGTGGCCCAGCGGGCCGCCTTCCGCGCTCCGGACTGGTGGCTGGCCGGACAGACCAGCGGGGAACCGGGCCAGGCCAAGGCCCTGGACCGGATGGCACTCAACCCCGTGCTCGACCACGGCGTCACAGTGGGGGAAGGAACCGGGGCCTTGCTGGCACTCCCCCTGGTCCAGGCGGCCGCCGCACTCGTGGCGGAACTGCCGGAGAGGGCGGCTGTGGAACAGCCGACGGACTGAAACACCGGGCACTACGGGCCTGACCAGTCCGCAGTGCTCGCACTGCCTGTGGACGGTGACGCCCCATATCATCGCTTTTCATGGGAGAGGTCCGCTTGACCAGCGCAGACACCGACCGGAGCCTCGATCAGGCCTCCGGCAAGGGTTCCAACAACAAGAAGGAGTCCGGCGGCGAGCCCGCCGCGAAGGCCGAGAGCCGCAGAGGAAGCGCCTCGTCGAGGCGCAGCGCCGCCTTCGCGGTCTGGTACCTGCGGGCCGTCACCTTCGTGAACTTCCTCAGCGCGGTGTGGCTCTCGCTCGGGCAGGACCTGCGCAGGCACAACACCGCCGACTTCTACACCCCGTACCTGCTGACGGCCGGGTTCGCGTCCGGCCTGTTCTCGATGCTGCTCGCGGTGACCATGGGCCGCCGCAAGCGGGCCGCGTGGATCCTGAACCTGGTGGTCAGCGGCATGCTGCTGCTGGCCTTCGCGGTCGCCGCGTTCGCCCCGTGCACGAGCGGCGAGTTCAACCTGTGCTACCCGGAGTTCCGCGACCACGCCCAGAACTGGGTCTCGCTCGCCCTGACGGCCGCCTTCGTCGGCGCGCTGCTGGTGGGCCGCCACGAGTTCTACGCCAAGGGCGACCGCTCGAACCCGAAGCTGGCCACCGCCGTCGCCGCCGTCGGCCTGCTGCTGACCTCGCTGGTCGCCGCCCTGCTGGTGGGCGCCACCAACACGGACCCGGACCGCGCCGACGCGACGTTCCTGGCCCGCTGGCGGTACGGCGTGATGCGGCTGATCACGCTCGCGCCCGACGACAAGGCGTACAACGCGATCACCACGCCCGCCTGGGTGGACGTCTTCATCAACGTGATGTCGATGCTGCTGCTGCTCGCCGTGCTGTTCGCGGCCTTCCGCTCGCGCCGCGCCGTCGACCCGCTCACCCCCGAGGACGAGGAGCGGCTGCGGGCGCTGCTCGCCAAGCAGGGCGACCGCGACTCGCTCGGCTACTTCGCGCTGCGCCGCGAGAAGTCCGTCATCTGGTCCCCCACCGGCAAGGCCGCCGTCACCTACCGCGTCGTCGGCGGGGTCTCGCTGGCCTCCGGCGACCCCATCGGCGACCCCGAGGCCTGGCCGGGCGCGATCGAGCCGTGGCTTGCCGAGGCCCGCGAGCACGGCTGGGTGCCGGCCGTGATGGGCGCCAGCGAGGAAGCCGGGCAGATCTACGCCCGGCACGGACTGGACGCCCTGGAACTCGGCGACGAGGCCATCGTGGAAACCGACGAGTTCACGCTGGAGGGCCGCGCGATGCGGACCGTCCGGCAGGCCTTCAACCGGGTCAAGCGGGCCGGGTACACGGTCCGCATCCGCCGCCACGCCGACATCCCGGCCGAGGAGATGGACGTCCTCCTCAAGAAGGCCGACGACTGGCGCGACGGCGCGACCGAGCGCGGCTTCTCCATGGCCCTGGGCCGCCTCGGCGACCCCGACGACGGCCAGTGCGTGATGCTGGAGTGCACCGACGGCAACGGCGACCTGCGGGCCGTGCTGTCCTTCGTGCCGTGGGGCCCCAAGGGCCTGTCGCTCGACCTGATGCGCCGTGACCGGGACTCCGAGAACGGCCTGATGGAGTTCATGGTCATCGAACTCCTGGAACGCTCGAAGGAGATCGGCGTCACACAGGTCTCACTGAACTTCGCGATGTTCCGTTCCGTCTTCGAGCGGGGGTCCAAGCTCGGCGCGGGACCGGTGCTGCGCATGTGGCGCTCCCTGCTGAGCTTCTTCTCCCGTTGGTGGCAGATCGAGTCCCTCTACCGGGCCAACGCCAAATACCGGCCGATCTGGGAGCCGCGGTTCATGCTCTTCGAGAAGAGTTCCGACCTGCTGCGCATCGGTGTGGCGGCGGGCCGGGCCGAGGGCTTCCTGGAGGCACCCGGCCTGCCGAAGTGGCTGCACCGCAGACATCTGGAGACGATTCGTTGACGTCGTGGTCGACGGCCCCACTACGGCGGTTCGCCCGCCGTGAGTGGGGCCCCATGTTCTGGACCATCCGGGACGCGCTCGTCCGCGACAAGTGGCGCGCGATCCCGATGACCATCGGCGCGGTCTGCCTGACCTCCTTCTTCCAGGTCGTGCAGAACACGTCATGGGGCTTCCAGCCCGTCCAGAACCTGGGGTCCGTCAAGGCCGTCGACCCCCTGTGGCTCGCCGTGCTGCGCACGCCGCTGTCACTGTTCGTACCCGCCCTCGACCTGCCGGTGTGGGGGGCCCTCGCCCAGATCCTGCTGGTGTTCGGGATCTCGGAGATCTGCATCGGCTGGTGGCGCACCCTGCTGATCGGCTACGTCGCCACCCTCGCCGGCACCACCTACGCCCGCATCGGGCTCTCCCTGGGCCCCGACCACCCCTTCGGCCTGCCGGTGTCCGACCGGATCGTCAACGACACCGGCCCCTCCGCCGCCGTGGTGGGCCTCGCGATCTACGTCTGCTGGCGCTACCGGGCGTACTTCACCGGGGCGCTGGTGATCCTCGTGATGATCGGCGAGGTGCTGTTCAAGGACAACCTGGCGGGCAAGGAACACCTCGCGGCCATCGCCGCCGTGATGGCCGTGTGCACGGTCCGCGCGAAGTGGGGCCCGGCCCGCTCCCGCGCCCGGATCGTCCGCCGGCCCCCGCCCCTTCTCTAGGGGAGCCCCCCCCCGCCGGCAGGCCGTACCGTATCCGGGTGACGACAGACCTCGGGCCCCTCGCCCCCACCCGGCAGTGGATGCGGGCGCACCCGCTCGCCACCGACGCCGTGCTCGCGTTCGGGGCGTTCGTCTCCATGGTCGTCGGGTCCTTCGCCGATCCGAACGGACCGCACGGGCCCACCTTCGGCACCCGCACCCCCGAACCGTTCTCCCTGCTGCTGATGCTGATCGGCTCCGCGGCGCTGGTGCTGCGCCGCCGCAGGCCGTGGACCGTACTGGCCGTCACCTGCGGGGTCTCGCTGCTGGAGCTGTCCACCGGAGAGCCGCGGGCGCCCGTCGCGATGTCCGCGGTGATCGCCCTGTACACGGTGGCCTCCCGCACCGACCGGCCGACGACCTGGCGGATCGGGCTCGTGACGATGGCCGGGCTGACCGGCGTGGCGATGCTGGCCGGCCCGCTGCCCTGGTACGCGCAGGAGAACATCGGCATCTTCGCCTGGACCGGGATGGCCGCGGCCGCCGGGGACGCGGTGCGCAGCCGCAGGGCGTTCATCGACGCCATACGGGAGCGGGCGGAGCGGGCCGAGCGGACCCGCGAGGAGGAGGCCCGGCGACGGGTCGCCGAGGAGCGGCTGCGCATCGCCCGGGACCTGCACGACGTGGTGGCCCACCACATCGCCCTGGTCAACGTCCAGGCGGGGGTGGCCGCGCACGTCATGGACAAGCGGCCCGACCAGGCGAAGGAGGCCCTGGCCCACGTACGGGACGCGAGCCGCTCGGCCCTGAACGAGCTGCGCGCCACGGTGGGGCTGCTGCGGCAGTCGGGCGATCCGGAGGCGCCGACGGAACCGGCGCCGGGGCTGGCCCTGCTGGACGAACTGCTGGACACCTTCCGGCACGCCGGACTGCCGGTACGGGTGCTCATGCAGGTGGGGGCGGACGCCGGACCGCTGCCGGCCGCCGTGGACCTGGCGGCGTACCGGGTGATCCAGGAAGCGCTGACCAATGTCCGCAAGCACGCCGGCCCGGGCGCGAAGGCCGAGGTCAGCGTGGTGCGGGTGGGCTCCTCGGTGGAGGTGACCGTGCTGGACGACGGCGGGGACTCGGCCGACTCCGCCCCCGCGCCGGCGGACCCGGGCGGCGGACACGGCCTGCTGGGCATGCGGGAGCGGGCGGGCGCCCTGGGCGGCTCCTGCTTCACCGGCCCCCGCTACGGGGGCGGTTACCGGGTGCACGCGATCCTGCCGGTGGCCTGACCCGGTGCCCGCCGCTAACAGGACTTCCGCCAGGGGCCCAGTTCCAGCTTCTTCTCCAGCGAGCTGAGCTTCAACTGCCGGGAACGCGTGCAGAACTCGTCCGTGGACAGTTCGTACTCGACGTGGAAGACGGCCTTGCCCGCCTTGATGAACGGGGTCAGCTCGTCGCACTCGTGGTACTGCGCGCACTGCTCGTTGACCGCGAAGTCGTAGTCGCCGACCAGCTGCGGGATCTGGTCGAGGTCGTTCTTGAGCCCGACGGCCAGCCCCCGGTCGTGGGCGAGCTTGGCGATCATCCGGTTGAACTTCAGCTGGTCCTCGGCGGTCACCGGGAAGCCGGATTCGTTGTGGTAGGCGTCCATGTTGTCCGGTTCGACGGCGTCGAAGCCCTTGTCGCGGCACATGTCGAAGCGCTTGGCCATCAGCCGCTCGACGTCGGCCAGGCGCCGGACGTCGATCCACCGCTCCCCCTTCCAGCCGTTCCCCTCGCCCAGCATGTCCTTCGGGAAGTCCCCGGAGTCGGGGCGGAAGTCCTCCCAGGCGCCTGTGGAGATGTAGCAGATGGCGCGGCGGCCGGCCTTCTTCAGGCCGGCCACCTCCTCCTTGGAGGTGAGGAACCCGTCGATGTCGTACACGGGCACGTCCACGGAGGAGTCGAGCTTCCCGCTGAGCTGCCACTGCCAGGCCGTGCCGGGCTGTGGCTGCCAGCGGCCCCCCGGCACCGGGGAGGGGACGGGGGTGACGGCCGTGGAGGGGGTGGGTCCCGGTTCGGGGGTCTCCTCGTCGTCCGGCTCGGAGGAGCATCCGGTGAGCACGAGCAGGGCGCCGACGGCGATGACCGCGAGCCCGGTGGTGAAACGCTTCATCCGGCTGCCTCCAGGGCGTTCGGGAGGGTCCCCCAGGGATGCGCGCCCGTACCGGGTACCGCACAGTGCACTCCCGCCCGGCGCACCGCCGCGAGCTCCGCGGCGGGCGCGCCCGGCGGGACCGCGTACACGAGGTGGCAGAACGTCCGGGCGGGGTGGTCGGCGGTCCAGTCGGGCGGCGCCGCCGCCGCGTCGCGGTAGGCGTCCCAGGGTCCCTCGAAAGTGACGAGCAGGTCGGCGAGTTCGACGTACCCGGGGTGCGGGTGGACGCCGTGGTTCAGGACGAGCGTACGGGCCCCCGCCGCACGGGCCGAGACCGCGAGCCGCCCGTAGTGGGGCAGCAGCGCGGGATCGGCGGCGGCCTGGTCGAGGAAGGCCCCGTCGGTGGCGTACCAGTCGCGGTGGCGCAGCAGGTCCTGGACCACCTCCGCGTGCGGGCGGCGCCCGTAGTCCGTGTCCACGTACCCGAGGACGGTCACCCCGGCGTCCCGCAGCCGGGCGCAGACGTCGGCGAACCGTTCGTCGGGGGCCCGGCCCGGACCGCTGTCGGGGTTGAGCACCACGGAGTGGAGCCGGCCCGCGGAGCGGATGAGCAGCTCCCAGTCCTCGGGCCGGTCGGCGGGGTGCTCGTAGAGCGGCACCAGCAGCATGGGGTCCTTCTCCTCGTACGCGGACACGTGATCGGCGCTCACCGGTGGGCCGTGGCCCGGCCGAGGAGCAGGCACACCAGGACGCCCAGGGCCGCCGCGGCGCAGCCCGCCACGACGAGCTGCACCAGCCGGGGCTGGCCCACCCCGGCGAGCAGGGCCAGGCTCTGGGCGACGGCGGCGCAGGCGCAGACCACGGCGGCGGGCCGGACGGCGCCGAAGGACTGCAGGAGCAGTCCGGTCCACATCACGGCGCCCAGGAGCAGCAGGGTCGCGACGCGGATCCAGCTCAGGCCGGGGGCGTGCGGCCACAGCAGGGTTCCCGTGACGCCGAGGGCGAGCAGCACCACCAGGTAGACGGCCAGGCAGCCGGTCAGGGTGGAGAGCATCCCGCGCCGGAACGCCCGGGGCGAGCGGGCGGCCCGCAGCCCGGCGAGGCTGCCGCTGCGGAAGCGGTGCAGCAGCCACTCGGCGGGGCCCATGCTGAGGGTGAGGGCCACCGCGGAGGGCGCGGCGACCGCCTCGGCCGGGCCTCCGGAGAGCACCTCCCCCAGTGCGGCGTACAGCACGAGCAGGCCGGTGCCGAGGCCGAACACCCCGTAGGGCACCGAGTCCCCGATCCGGGGGCCGCGCCGGGCGTGGTCCTCCTCGGCGCCGCGCAGCATCCGCCAGCGCACCGGGCCCCGTTCGCCGGGCCGGCGCCGGAGCCGGCCGCGGATCCGGCGCACGGCGGCCCGTACGCCCCGTTCGACCGGGAGTTCGCGCAGGGCCAGCGCGCAGGCGGCCAGCAGGGACACGGCGAGCAGGGCCACCCGCAGCGGCACGGGCAGGTCCGTGAAGAGGGAGAGCACCGCCCCGGCGGCCATCGGGGCGAGCGCGGCGAGCAGCGCCCGCTCGCGGCCGAGCACCAGCAGGACGGTGGCGGCCCCGACGTACAGGGCCTGGCCGGCCGCGAAGCCGTAGGAGAAGGGCGGGCCGCCGGGGACGGCGAGCGCGGCGGCGGTGCCCAGCAGCGCCCCGGCGGGGGCTCCGGCGAGCAGGGTCCGCCGGGCGGCGGCCCGGTCGCCGAGGCCGAGCCAGGAGTAGGCGCGGTGGGAGAGGGTCTGGTCCCAGACCCAGCCGATGAGGGCCCCGGCGAGCAGGGTCAGGGTGCCGGCGGGCAGCCCGAGCCGGTCCGGGGGGCCTTCGAGGAGGGGGGCGCCCAGGACGTAGGCGAGACCGGGCAGGACGAAGATCACCCCACGGAGCAGGCAGGCGGTGAGGGAGACCTTCCAGGGGTCGGTGACCTCGTCCGGTTCCGGGAAGGAGCGCGGGACGCGGGCGTAGAGCTCCTCGGCGAGGTCGAAGGAGTCGCGGCGGCCGTAGGTGAGGCGGATGTACTCGTCGTTCATCCCGTCGGATTCGAGGACGGCGGCGATCTCGTCGGGGTGCACGGCGGCGGCGATGAACGCGCCGAGGCGGTCGGCGAGTTCGTCCATGGGGTCGTCGGCGGCCGCCGCCCCCTGCGGCGCGGCGCGCCGGGGCCGGGGGACGGCGGGCAGGGTGTCGGTGCGGCCGGCTCCGGGGCCGGCCCCCGGGGCGGGGCCGCCGGGGCCGCCGGCCCCGCGGCCCGCGGCGGCGGCGTGGCCGACGTGGACCCAGCCGCCCTCCGGTCCGGGGGGCCTGAGCCAGAGCGATCCGCTCACCACAGGCTCCCGTCCGCGGCGAGTTCGCGGTACCAGGGGTCCGCGAGCCGCTGGGTCCAGTCGTCGCCCGCACGGACGGGCAGGACGGGCTGCCCGGCGAGTTCCCGGTAGATGTGCCGGAAACCGTCGACGGACTGGTGGAGGGTGAACTTCTCGACGACCCGTTTGCGGGACAACCGGCCGAGCTCGGCCCGGCGTTCGTCGTCGCGCAGCAGGGCCAGGGTGGCGCGGGCCATGGTCTCGGGTTCGCGGGGCGGGACGACGAGCCCGGTGTCCCCGACGGCCTCGCGCACGCCCCCGACGTCCGTGGAGACGGTGGTGCGCCCGCAGGACATGGCCTCGATGATGCTGAAGGGGAAGCCCTCGCTGATGGAGGAGAGCATCACGACGCTGCCCGCCGCGTACGCGCGGGCGACCTCGGCGATGCGGCCCTCGTAGCTGATCCCGTCGCCGACGCCGAGTTCGGCGGCCAGCTTCTCCAGGCGCAGCCGGTAGTCCTCGCAGCCCGCCGGGACCGGCCCGAAGAGGCGCAGGCGCAGGGCCGGCAGTTCCCGGCGCATGAACGCGTAGGCGCGGATGAGGGTTTCGAGGTCCTTGATCGGGTCGATGCGGCCGCACCAGCTGAGCGTGGGGACCTCCGGTTCGGGCCCCGCCTCGGGGAAGGCGTGCGGATCGACGCCGTTGTAGACGGTGCGGATCCGCTCGGCGTCGGCGCCCCCGCGCTCCTCCCAGCGGCGGTTGTACTGGTTGACGGGGGTGATCAGGTCGGCCTGCCGGTACCCCTCGGAGTTCAGCTCCCGGTAGAAGCCGAGCATCAGGGCCTTGACGGGCCAGCGCTGGGCGGCGGTGCGGTAGCCGAGGTAGCGCTCGCGCAGGTAGATGCCGTGCTCGGTGAGGAGGAACGGCACCTGGTCGAGGCGTTTGGCGGCGAGGGCCGGGAGGGTGGCGAGGCCGCTGCTCACGGCGTGGGCGACGCTGTCGGGCGGGATCCGCACGGACAGCGGGCGCAGGGCGTGTTCCAGCAGGTCGGTGGCGGTGAGCGCGTCGTGGATGGTGGGCTCGGCCTGGGCGGTGACCAGGCCGGGCCGGGTCCAGACGTCCATCAGGAGGCGGAGCACCGACTCGGAGCGCAGGGCCGGGGTGAGGCGGCCGGCCCGGGCGAGGCGGGCGAACTCGCCGAGGGCCTCGGAGAAACCGTCGTGCGCGGGGTCGATCAGCGAGAGCAGGAAGGTCTCGTAGAGGGCGGCGAAGCGGCGGTGGGCCTTGCCCCGCAGCGCGGACCGGCGGGTCCGGGCGGGCGGCGGGCCCCAGAGCGGGAAGGAGGTGTGCCGGTAGACGTTGCGCGGCAGTTCCCAGGTGACCGGCTCACGTCCGGAGCCGGTCAGGGCTATGACGTTGAAGTCGACCTCCGGCATGCCGCGGACGAGCTGGTCGCACCAGGTGCTGACGCCCCCGTGGACGTGTGGATAGGTGCCTTCTGTGAGCATGGTGACATGACGCCCATGGCTCATGCGGTGTGTCCCCCCAGGACGGAAAAGGGGCCGGCGCCCGTGGGTTGGAGCGCCGGCGCTAGGTGGTGCGCGTGACGGCCGGCAGGCGTACCGGCCGTCGGGTCAGGCGAGCTTCAGGGTGACCGCCGACTGGAACAGGTCGGGAGAGGTCCAGGCGGAGCGGGTGCCGGCGTAGGCGGTGCCGAAGTCCGCCGTGCCGAGCAGGAGCTGCTTCTTGGTCCCGTTGGGTGCGGTGACCGGGGCGACCACGCCCGAGGGCGCCTTGACGGTGACGTCCTTGCCGATGCGGTAGGCGGTGACCTGGTTGTTGGCGACCGCCTTGTCCCAGGCGGCGCGGCGGCT
The DNA here is from genome assembly GCF_040609475.1 of Streptomyces sp. NPDC004667. Lineage (NCBI taxonomy): Bacteria > Bacillati > Actinomycetota > Actinomycetes > Kitasatosporales > Streptomycetaceae > Streptomyces > Streptomyces sp. NPDC004667. Next base: position 77,483 of record NZ_JBEXKC010000024.1, read on the forward strand.
CAACTCGACCCCGGTGTCCTTCATGCTCTGGTTGACGATCGGCGCGCTGGTCGCGTACAGCGCGCGGTAGGTGTCGAGGACCTGGTTGAGCACCGGGTACAGGGTGCGGTCCTCGGCCAGGTTGGACTGGTGGACGTAGTGCGGCTTGGGGTCGTTGGCGAGTACGTGGCGCAGGGCGGTCCGGGCCTCGGCCGGGACGATGTAGTCCTGGAAGCCGGTGGTGACGTCGAGCGGGGCCGGCAGGCAGGTGGAGGTCGCCGGGTTGTCCTCGCAGAGGCCGCTGCCGCCGTCGGCCCGGCTGGTGTAGATCCAGTTGTACTCGTCGGCCATCTCGGCGTTGGTGCCCGTGTTGTAGTACACGTTCATCGGGTAGCGCGGGACGGTCAGGGCGGCGCCGACGGCGCGCTGGGCGGGTTCGCGGGAGTTGTCGCTGCCCGCCCACTTCACGCCGTTGTCGGCGAAGGCGCCCGCCAGGTTGGGGTTGTCCGTGGGCTGCTGGGGGAGGGTCTTGAGACCGGAGTGCTCGCCGGTGACGATCTCGGTCCGGTCGGTGGTGAGGCCGTGCGAGGCGGCCCAGTTGTTGTTGTCGCGGATCTGGGCGGAGATGTCGGCCCGGCTCATCCAGTTCGTCGCGCCCTGGGCGTTCTTGGTGCAGGTCCAGGGACTGACGGAGACGTCCTGGGTGCAGCCGAGGAAGAGGTGGGTGTAGGTGTGGTTCATCCAGCGGTACTTGGCCTTGTCCGCGAGGAGCTGCGTCGTCAGGGCGTCGGTGCCGCCGTTCTCGGCCTTCCACTCCTCTCCGGCGCCGGCGTTGAAGAGCATGTCGAGCTTGAAGTTCTTGCTCGTCTGCCACTGCGCCGCGTACTGGGCGTCGGCGGCGGTCATCCGGATGGTGCTCTCCTTGCCCTCGCCGCCCGCGCAGGCGTAGTCGCCGGGCGTGCAGTTGAGGCTCTTGTCCCAGCGGGCGTCCGGGGCGAAGACGTCGTCGACGTGGACCGCGAAGTAGTTGCGCTCCTGGCCGAGGTGGACGCCCTGGGTGAGCCATTCGACGATGCCCCGGGCCAGCAGCCGGAACTGCTGCTGGTACTGGTTGTAGGCGAAGGTGGCGACCAGTTCGCTGCGCCCGTCGTGGGTGTACTCGCCGAGCAGCGAGGCCCGCTCCGTGCCGCCGGGGACGGGGGCGTCCAGGTAACTGGTGAAGCCGGCGCGCGGCTTCGCCATGAACCCGTAGCTCTCCATGATCAGCGGAGAGTTGTCCTCGAAGGCGACCTGACCCTGGAGGTAGCCGAAGGGACCCGTCTTCCCGGCGGCGGTGACGGCGGCCTGGGTGCCGTCGAGGCTGCCGCCGTAGCCGCCGTTGTCGGTGTACTCCAGTCCGACCTCGGGGTGCGCCCAGGTGTAGGCGTCGAACTGGCGGATCCCGTACGTCGTCTCGTACGCGGTGAGCGCGGCGAGCTCGGGCGAGCCCGCGCCGAACGGGTTCTCGTTCGGCAGTACGACCCCCTGGAACTTCGCTCGCGGACGGCCGGAGACCGTGTCGCTAAGGAACGCCGCGTTGATCACCGGGCGGCTCGCGCTGCTCAGGTCGACGCGGGTGTACGGGACTCCGGTGTCACGGAGCTCGGCCGTGATCGCCTCGACCGCGCCGCCGCCGTCGTCGACGACCAGCACCCTGAGGTCGATGCGCGGCGCGACGGTCGCGGCCTGGGCGGTCGCCGCGGGCACCGCGACCGCCATCAGGGTGGCCGCGGCCATCGCCGCGGCAAGCCTGTTCATCCTGTTCTTGTTGACCATTTCGGCCTTCCCCCCGCAGGCGTCCCTCGGCAACGGCCCAAGGCGGAAGGCCGGGCCGGGGAGGCTCTGTGGAAATCATGCAAAGGGACCCCGCGTCCCCTTGCGAGAGTGGCTCGAGTCTCTAGGACCTCGTCAGGTCTAAAGAGCAAACCTGGAGCAGAGTCCACAGATGGGTGAACCTGATGGCCCTTTGATCGAACAACTTGACAAACCTTCGAGTGACGTACGGACGAGTACGTGCGCGTAGGCTCGTTTCCGGCGGCCGCCGGGCCCGAATACGATCGCTGCGGAGCGGCCGGAGATCCCGACGTGTCCGCAGCGCCCACACACACAAACGGAAGCGAGACTTCACCACCGTGACTGCTCTGACTCTCAGCACTGCCGGCGCGGCGACGCTGCGCGCCGACGCCCTCGTCGTCGGCGTGGCCAAGGGCCCCAAGGGGCTCGTCGTGGCCGCCGGCGCCGAGGCCGTGGACAAGGCGTTCGACGGAAAGCTCGCGGCCGTGCTCGACGCACTCGGCGCCTCGGGCGGCGAAGGCGAGACCACCAAGCTGCCCGCGCCGGCCGGCCTCAAGGTCCCGGTCGTGCTGGCGGTCGGCCTGGGCACCGCGCCCGAGCAGGACGAGTCCTTCGACGAGGAGGCCCTGCGCCGCGCCGCCGGCGCCGCCGCCCGCGCCCTGCACGGCGCGAAGAAGGCCGCCTTCGCCCTCCCCCTGGACGACGCCTCCGCCGTCACCGCGGTGGCCGAGGGCGCGCTGCTGGGCGCGTACGCCTTCACCGCCTACCAGGGCGGCGAGAAGAAGGCCGCCAAGGGCTCCGGCCCCAAGCAGCCGCTGGCCGAGGTCGCCCTGCTGGGCGCCAAGCCGCGTGACAAGGAGCACAAGGCCGCGGCCGAGCGCGCCACCGTGGTCGCCACCGAGGTCAACATCGCCCGCGACCTGGTCAACACCCCGCCGAACGACCTCACCCCCGAGGCCTTCGCCGCCGTCGCGTCCGCGACCGCGAAGGAGAACGGCGTCAAGGTCCAGGTCCTGGACGAGAAGGCCCTGGTCAAGGGTGGCTACGGCGGCATCATGGGCGTCGGCAAGGGTTCCGAGAACCTGCCGCGCCTGGTGAAGCTCTCCTACACCCACGCCAAGGCGGAGAAGACCCTCGCCTTCGTCGGCAAGGGCATCACCTACGACTCGGGCGGCATCTCCCTGAAGCCGGCCGGCCACAACGAGACGATGAAGTGCGACATGGCCGGCGCCGCCGCCGTCTTCGCCGCCGTCGTGGCCGTCGCCAAGCTGGGCCTCCAGGTCAACGTCACCGGCTGGCTCGCGCTCGCCGAGAACATGCCGTCCGGCTCCGCCACCAAGCCCGGCGACGTCCTGCGCATGTACAGCGGCAAGACCGTCGAGGTCCTCAACACGGACGCCGAGGGCCGTCTGGTCCTGGGCGACGCCCTGACCAAGGCCTCCGAGGAGAACCCGGACGCGATCGTCGACGTCGCCACCCTGACCGGCGCCATGGTGCTGGCCCTGGGCGACCGGACCTTCGGGATCATGGCCAACGACGACGCCTTCCGCACCTCGATCCACGAGATCGCCGAGGAGGTCGGCGAGTCCTCCTGGCCGATGCCGCTCCCCGAGGACCTGCGCAAGACCATGGACTCCCCCACCGCCGACATCGCCAACATGGGTGTCCGCATGGGCGGCGGCCTGGTGGCCGGCCTCTTCCTCCAGGAGTTCGTCGGCGAGGGCATCACCTGGGCCCACCTCGACATCGCCGGTCCCGCCTTCCACGAGGGCGCCCCGTACGGCTACACCCCCAAGGGCGGCACCGGCTCGGCCGTGCGCACCCTGGTGCGGCTGGCCGAGCGCACCGCCACGGGCGACCTGGGCTGACGTACCACCCCGTGAGACACGTCCTGTGAGACCCGACGCGCCCCGGAACCCGGTCACGGGTCCGGGGCGCGTTCGCTCTGGAAGAAACCATGAGGATCAGTAGGTTTCTACGCCGCGGTAACCCCTACTTCGGGCAGAACGACCGTGCACACCCGGGGCCCGGCGTCCCGCGTTGCGCCGACAAATGCGAAGATGGGTTCTCGGCAGGACAGGGCCCCCACCACAGGGCCGAAGAAACAAGCGGCCGATTACCAGCCGCCGCCCGGTCACAGAGGACCGGTGCTCGGCGCACATGCATGGAGGACGTGACGTGGCGAACGACGCCAGCACCGTTTTCGACCTAGTGATCCTCGGCGGTGGCAGTGGCGGTTACGCCGCGGCTCTGCGCGCATCCCAGCTGGGTCTCGACGTTGCGCTGATCGAGAAGAACAAGCTCGGCGGCACCTGCCTGCACAACGGCTGCATCCCCACGAAGGCTCTGCTCCACGCCGGCGAGGTCGCGGACCAGGCTCGCGAAGCCGGACAGTTCGGTGTCAAGACCTCTTTCGAGGGCATCGACATCGCCGGTGTGCACAAGTACAAGGACGAGGTCATCTCCGGCCTCTACAAGGGCCTGCAGGGGCTGGTCGCCTCCCGCAAGGTCACCTACATCGAGGGTGAGGGACGCCTCTCCTCCCCGACTTCCGTCGACGTGAACGGGCAGCGCATCCAGGCCCGCCACGTCCTGCTGGCGACCGGCTCCGTGCCGAAGTCGCTGCCGGGCCTGGACATCGACGGCAACCGGATCATCTCCTCGGACCACGCGCTGGTCCTGGACCGCGTGCCCGAGTCCGCGATCATCCTGGGCGGCGGCGTCATCGGCGTCGAGTTCGCCTCGGCGTGGAAGTCCTTCGGCACCGACGTCACGGTCATCGAGGGCCTCAAGCACCTCGTCCCGGTCGAGGACGAGAACAGCTCCAAGATCCTGGAGCGCGCCTTCCGCAAGCGCGGCATCAAGTTCAACCTCGGCACCTTCTTCGAGAAGGCGGAGTACACCGAGAACGGTGTGCGCGTCACCCTCGCGGACGGCAAGACCTTCGAGGCCGAGGTGCTGCTGGTCGCCATCGGCCGCGGCCCCGTCTCGCAGGGCCTGGGCTACGAGGAGCAGGGCGTCGCGATGGACCGCGGCTACGTCCTGGTCGACGAGTACATGCAGACCAACGTGCCGACCGTCTCGGCCGTCGGTGACCTCGTCCCGACCCTCCAGCTCGCGCACGTCGGCTTCGCCGAGGGCATCCTCGTCGCGGAGCGTCTGGCCGGCCTCAAGCCGGTCCCGATCGACTACGACGGCGTCCCGCGCGTCACCTACTGCCACCCCGAGGTCGCCTCCGTCGGCATCACCGAGGCCAAGGCCAAGGAGATCTACGGGGCGGACAAGGTCGTGGCCCTGAAGTACAACCTGGCGGGCAACGGCAAGAGCAAGATCCTGAAGACCGCGGGCGAGATCAAGCTCGTCCAGGTCAAGGACGGTGCCGTGGTCGGCGTCCACATGGTCGGTGACCGCATGGGCGAGCAGGTCGGCGAAGCCCAGCTGATCTACAACTGGGAGGCCCTGCCCGCCGAGGTCGCGCAGCTCATCCACGCGCACCCGACCCAGAACGAGGCCCTCGGCGAGGCCCACCTGGCCCTGGCCGGCAAGCCGCTTCACGCACACGACTAATCCACAGTCACGGGCGCGACGACCACTTCCGCACTTTCGTTAGGAGCAACAGAAACCATGTCGGTTTCCGTAACCCTTCCGGCGCTCGGTGAGAGCGTCACCGAGGGCACTGTCACCCGCTGGCTGAAGGCCGAGGGCGAGCGCGTCGAGGCCGACGAGCCGCTGCTCGAGGTCTCGACCGACAAGGTCGACACCGAGATCCCGTCGCCCGTCTCCGGCATCCTGGCCTCCATCAAGGTCGCCGAGGACGAGACCGTCGAGGTCGGCGCCGAGCTGGCCGTCATCGACGACGGCTCCGGCGCCCCGGCCCCGGCCGCCGCTCCGGCCGCCGAGACGGTCGTCGCCGAGACCCCGGCGGCTCCGGCCCCGGTGGCCGAGGCCCCGGCCGCCCCCGCACCGGCCGAGACCCCGGCCGAGGCTCCCGCCGCCGCTGCCCCGGCCGCCTCCGGCACCGATGTCGTGCTCCCCGCCCTGGGCGAGTCCGTCACCGAGGGCACCGTCACCCGCTGGCTGAAGGCCGTCGGCGAGTCGGTCGAGGCCGACGAGCCGCTGCTGGAGGTCTCGACCGACAAGGTCGACACCGAGATCCCCGCCCCGGTCTCCGGCACCCTGCTGGAGATCCTGGTCGGCGAGGACGAGACCGCCGAGGTCGGCGCCCGTCTGGCCGTCATCGGCGTCGCGGGTGCGGCTCCGGCCGCCGCCCCGGCCGCCGCTGCCCCGGCTCCGGTCGCCGCCCCGGCTCCCGTGGCCGCCCCGGCCCCGGTCGCCGCTCCGGCTGCCCCGGCTCCCGTGGCCGCTCCGGCTCCGGTCGCCCCGGCCGCCCCGGTCGCCGCTCCGGCCCCCGTGGCCGCTCCGGCCCCGGTCGCCGCTCCGGCTCCCGTCGCCGCCGCTCCCGTCACCCCGGTCTCCGCCGGTGACGAGGGCGCGTACGTGACCCCGCTGGTGCGCAAGCTCGCCTCGGAGTCCGGCGTCAACCTGTCCACGGTTTCGGGCACCGGTGTCGGTGGCCGCATCCGCAAGCAGGACGTCCTGGCCGCCGCCGAGGCCGCCAAGGCCGCCGCTGCCGCCCCGGCTCCGGCCGCCGCCGCCCCGGCCGCGAAGGCCCCGGCCGCCGCGGTGTCCGAGCTGCGCGGTCAGACCGTCAAGATGACCCGCATGCGCAAGGTCATCGGCGACAACATGATGAAGGCCCTGCACTCGCAGGCGCAGCTCAGCTCCGTGGTCGAGGTGGACATCACCAAGATCATGAAGCTGCGCGAGCAGGCCAAGGCCGGCTTCCTCGCCCGTGAGGGCGTCAAGCTGTCCCCGATGCCGTTCTTCGTCAAGGCCGCCGCCCAGGCGCTGAAGGCCCACGCGGTCGTCAACGCCCGGATCAACGACGACGAGGGCACCATCACCTACTTCGACTCGGAGAACATCGGCATCGCCGTGGACTCCGAGAAGGGCCTGATGACCCCGGTCATCAAGGGTGCCGGTGACCTCAACCTGGCGGGCATCTCCAAGGCGACCGCCGACCTGGCCTCCAAGGTCCGCGGCAACAAGATCACGCCGGACGAGCTGTCGGGCGCGACCTTCACCATCAGCAACACCGGCTCGCGCGGTGCGCTGTTCGACACGGTCATCGTGCCCCCGAACCAGGTCGCCATCCTGGGCATCGGCGCGACGGTCAAGCGCCCCATGGTCATCGAGACCCCCGAGGGCACCGTCATCGGCGTCCGCGACATGACGTACCTGACCCTGTCCTACGACCACCGCCTGGTGGACGGCGCGGACGCGGCCCGGTACCTCTCGGCCGTCAAGGCGATCCTCGAAGCCGGCGAGTTCGAGGTCGAGCTCGGCCTGTAAGGCCCCGCGCGCAGCCCCGGCTGCCGCTGGCGGCGCCCCCGTCCGGATCCGTCCGGGCGGGGGCGCCGTCGTTGTAACGAGCCTCACCCGGCGTCCCTGACCGGGAACGCATCGCAGCAGGCCACGACCGCCGTATTGTCTACGCATCAGGCCCTGCGTGCCCCTACAGGAGTTGAAACGCCGATGATCACCCCACCCGTCGTGCACTCGCTGCGCGAGCAGATCCGCGAGCACATCGTGGAGGGGATCGTCAGCGGCCGCTGGAAGCCCGGCGAGCGGATCGTCGAGCGGCGGATCGCGGTCGAGCTGGAGGTCAGCCAGACGCCCGTGCGGGAGGCCCTGCGCGAGCTGGAGACGCTGCGGCTGATCGAGTCGGCGCCGAACAAGGGCGTCCGCGTACGGAACCTCTCCGCGGCCGACCTGGAGGAGATCTACCCGGTCCGGGCCGGTCTGGAGCAGATCGCGGCCGAGCTGGCCGCCCCGCGGCTGGCGGCCGACTGCACGGCCCTGGAGCCGCACGTGGCCGCCCTGTGGGAGGCGGACCGCAGCGAGGACGGCACGGCGCAGGTGCGGCACACCGTGGGCTTCCACCGCGAGATGGTGCGGGCCGCCGGGAACAGCGTGCTGCTGCACACCTGGGAGAGCCTGGGCATCGAGGTGTTCACGGCCCTGTCCATCCGCTGGCTGGGTACGGTCCAGAAGTCCTACGCGGAGGAACACGAGGCCCTCGTGGCGGCTTTCCGCGCCCAGGATCCGGACATCGGGGTACTGGTCAAGCGCCACGTCCTGGGCTGCGCTCCACGCGCCTGATCAGCGGAAACGCGGCAAGAACGGGTCGGCACCGGGTGCCTGGATTCATGGCACCCGGTGCCGACTTTTGTCGTAGTGACATTTATTCGTCACTTTTATTTGATCGATCATCGATCAGCGCTTTACAGTCAACGCGGACCCCACCCGGGTCCATCGACCCTGTCCTGCCCGTCAGGGTGTTTGATCACCACCTCCTCTCCTTTGTCCGGAAGGCGGCGCACACCGATGTCCGACCCCGTAGGAAAGCTTCCGAGCGAGCTCGACCAGCTCCCGGACCGCGACACCGAGGAGACCGCCGAATGGGCGGCCTCCCTCGACGCCGTCGCACAGGCCGCCGGTACGCGCCGCGCCGAATACCTGCTCCGCCGCACCCTCCAGCACGCCGAGGCGGCCGGCCTCGCCCTGCCGAAGCTGCTGGAGACGGACTACGTCAACACCATCCCCACCGCCGCGGAGCCGGAGTTCCCCGGTGACGAGGCGATGGAAGCCAAGATCACCGCCTGGAACCGCTGGAACGCGGCCGCCATGGTGACCCGCGGCTCCAAGTACGGCGTCGGCGGCCACATCGCCACCTTCGCCTCCGCCGCGTGGCTGTACGAGACCGGCTTCCAGCACTTCTTCCGCGGGAAGGAGGCCGACGGATCGGGCGACCAGCTCTACATCCAGGGCCACGCCTCCCCCGGCATCTACGCCCGCGCCTTCCTCGACGGGCGCATCTCCGAGCAGCAGCTCGACAACTTCCGCCAGGAGTCCGGCGGCAACGGCCTGCCGTCCTACCCGCACCCGCGGCGCCTGCCGTGGCTGTGGGAGTTCCCCACGGTCTCCATGGGCCTCGGCCCGCTCTCCGCGATCTACCAGGCGCGCTTCAACCGCTACCTGCAGAACCGGAGCATCAAGGACACCGCGAACTCGCACGTCTGGGCCTTCCTGGGCGACGGCGAGATGGACGAGCCCGAGTCGACCGCCGCCCTGGCCCTCGCCTCCCGCGAGCGGCTCGACAACCTGACCTTCGTCATCAACTGCAACCTGCAGCGCCTCGACGGTCCGGTCCGCGCGAACTTCCGCGTCGTCCAGGAGCTGGAAGCCCAGTTCCGCGGCGCCGGCTGGAACGTCATCAAGTCCCTGTGGGGCTCCGCCTGGGACGAGCTCTTCCAGCTCGACACCACGGGCGCCCTGGTACGCCGCCTGCGCGAGGTACCGGACGCGCAGTTCCAGACGTACGCGACCCGCGACGTGGCGTACATCCGCCAGCACTTCTTCGGCGCCAACGCCGAGCTCGTCGCCCTGGGCGGCCTGCTGTCCGACGCGAAGATCGCCGAGTGCTTCCACAGCTCCCGCGGCGGCCACGAGCCCCGCAAGGTCTACGCCGCGTACAAGGCCGCCCTGGAGCACAAGGGCGCGCCGACGGTCATCCTCGCGCAGACCGTCAAGGGCTACACGCTGGGCGCCGGGTTCGAGTCGAAGAACGCGAACCACCAGATGAAGAAGCTGACGATCGACGAGTTCAAGGACATGCGTGACCTCCTTGGCCTCCCGATCCCGGACAGCGCCTTCGCCGACGGCAAGGTCCCGTACGGCCACCCGGGCGCGGACAGCCCCGAGGTGCGGTACCTCAACGAGCGCCGTGCGGCCCTCGGCGGCCCCGCCCCGGCCCGCAAGGTCCACCACGTGGCCCTGCCCGCCCCGGCCGACCGCTCCTTCGCCCCGCTGCTCAAGGGCTCCGGCAAGCAGGAGATGGCCACCACCATGGCCTTCGTCCGCCTCGTCAAGGACCTGATGCGGGACAAGGAGACCGGCAAGCGCTGGGTGCCGATCGTCCCCGACGAGGCCCGTACCTTCGGTATGGAGTCCCTCTTCCCGTCCGCCGGCATCTACTCGCCGCTGGGCCAGACGTACGAGCCGGTCGACCGCGACCAGCTGATGTACTACAAGGAAGCCAAGGACGGCCAGATCCTCAACGAGGGGATCACCGAGGCCGGCGCCATGGCCGACTTCATCGCCGCCTGCACGTCGTACGCGACGCACGGCGAGCCGATGATCCCCTTCTACATCTTCTACTCGATGTTCGGCTGGCAGCGCACCGCCGACCAGATGTGGCAGCTCGCCGACCAGCTCGGCAAGGGCTTCATCGTCGGCGCCACCGCCGGCCGCACCACCCTGACCGGTGAGGGCCTGCAGCACGCGGACGGCCACTCGCACCTGATCGCGTCCACGAACCCGGCGTCGCTCAACTACGACCCGGCCTTCGCGTACGAGATCGCGGTGATCGTCAAGGACGGTCTGCGCCGGATGTACGGCGAGAAGCCGGAAGACGTCTTCTACTACCTGACGGTCTACAACGAGCCGAAGGTCCAGCCGGCCATGCCCGAGGGCGTGGAGGAGGGCATCCTCAAGGGTCTGTACCGCTTCAACACCGCGGCCGACCTGGCGGAGGCGGCCCCGGCCGCCGACGCTCCCAAGATCCAGCTGATGGCCTCCGGCACGGCGATCCACTGGGTCCTGGAGGCGCAGAAGCTGCTCGCCGCCGACTGGAACGTGGCCGCCGACGTCTGGTCCGCCACCTCCTGGGGCGAGCTGCGCCGCGAGGCGCTGGAGTGCGACGAGGCGCTGCTGCGCGGCGAGGAGCGCACCCCGTACGTCACCCGCGTGCTCGACGGCGCACCCGGCCCGGTCCTGGCCGTCTCCGACTGGATGCGCCAGGTCCCGGACCAGATCAGCCAGTGGGTCCCGCAGGACTACACCTCGCTGGGCACGGACGGCTTCGGCCTGTCCGACACCCGCGAGGGCGCCCGCCGCCACTTCGGTGTCGACGCCCAGTCGATCGTGGTGGCCTCGCTGGCCCAGCTCGCCCGCCGCGGCGAGGTCCCGGCGTCCGCCATCAAGGAGGCCCGGGAGCGGTACGGCCTGTAGGCCCGAGCCCGTCCGACCGTGAGGCGGCCTATCCCTTCGGGGAACGGCCGCCTCGCGGCGTCTCCCGCTGCTGCTGGATCTCGTCGAAGGGGTAGTACTCGTCGTCCGTCAGGCCCTGCGCGACGGGCCGGCCCTTGGTGGCCGTCCGGGCCCTCGCGGTGGTCCGGGCCCCGGCCACGATCTCCTCGGCCTCGGCCTGGGCCTCCTCCACCAGCTCCAGGGCCCGCGCCCGGGCCCTGGCCAGGAGGGCGTCCGCCTCCCGCCGAGCCGCCTCCTCCTTTCTCGCCGTGGTCACCCGCAGGCGCGCCGCGTCCTGCGCCGCCTGCTCGCGCACCGCCCGCACCTCGTGGGCGACCCGCTCCCGCAGCTCCGCGATCTCCCGTTCGGCGTCGGCGCGCATCCGGGCCGCCTCCGCCGCGCCGTCCCCGCCGCGCGGTACGCCGCTCGGCTGTCGGTACTCGGCCAGCAGCCGGTCCGTCTCGCGGACGACGGTGGCCGCGTCGGGCGGGCGGTGTGCCGGGTCCTTGGCCAGGAGGTGCATCACCAGGTCCGTGAGGCCGGCGGGGGCCCTGCCCGCGGGGAGCGGGCGGGGCTGCTCGTGCACCTGCTGGTAGAGCAGGGCGTAGGGCTCCGCGCTCGTGAAGGGCGGGCGCCCGGCGAGGCCCTCGTAGAGCAGGCAGCCCAGGCTGTAGAGGTCCGCGCGGTGGTCGATGGCGGAATCGCCCCGGCACTGTTCGGGGGACATGTACGCGAAGGTGCCCATGGCGGTGCCGGTGACGGTGAGGTCGGAGACCCGCAGGGTGTCGGCGAGGATCTTCGCGAGCCCGAAGTCCAGGACCTTGATCACACCGGATTCGGTGAGCATCACGTTGCCCGGTTTGACGTCCCGGTGGACGATGCCGCGTCCGTGCGCCGCGGACAGGGCGGCGGCGATCTGGCCGGCCCAGTTCGCGATGTCGTACCAGGGCACGGGCCGGGGATCGCGGAAGAGCCGCGCCAGCGTGCTGCCGTCGAGGAGTTCCATCACCAGGTAGAGCAGCCTGCGTCCCGCGAGGACGGTCTCGCCGCAGTCGTGGACGGTCACCGTGTGGCGGTGCGGGAGGTTGGCCGCGGAGCGGACCTCGTGCGTGAACCGCTGTTCGACCTGGGCCGGGTCCATCCCCGGCACGGTCCGCACCAGTTTGGCGGCGACCGGCCGCATCATCCGTACGTCCAGGGCGCTCCACACCTCGCCCATGCCGCCTTCGCCCAGCCGTTCCTCCAGCCGGTAGCGGCCCCCGATCAGTTCCCCCCGCATCCCGCGCCCCTCTCGCCGTCGCGCCCGCACCTTCGATCCGAGTATGCGGCCGCCCGGGGGGCGGACACCGGCCTTTGGCCGTATGAGCGGTGGCGGCGCGGGGGTGGACCCGTGATGCTGGAGCGGTGATGGACGAGACGGAGTTCTGGGAGATCGTCGACCGTACCCGCGAGGCCGCCGATGGCGACCCCGAGGAGCATGCCGAGCTGCTCGTGGAGCGGCTCGCGCAGCTCGACCCGGACTCCGTGCTGGACTTCGCGCGGCACTTCGAGTCCCGCTACAACCGGGCGTACACCTGGGACTTGTGGGGCGCGGCGTGGGTGCTGCTCGACGGGGCGAGCGACGACGCGTTCGACTACTTCCGGTGCTGGCTGATCGGGCAGGGCCGGGAGGTCTTCGAGGGGGCGGTCCACGAGCCGGACCAGCTGGCCGAGCTGCTGGTCGAGTTCGACGAGGAGATCGACGGGGACGGCGAGGAGCTGGGGTACGCGGCCGACGAGGCGTACGAGCAGCTGACGGGCGCGGTGGCGCCGGACCTGGGGATCGCGTTGCAGGTGGCGGAGCCGGAGGGCGCTGCGCTGGACTTCGAGGACGAAGCCGTGCTGGCGGAGCGCTTCCCCCGGCTGTGGGACCGCTTCAGGGCCTGAGGCCGCCCCGGTCTAGTAGTGCGTGCCGCCGTCGATGCGGATCTCGGTGCCGGTGATGAAGGAGCCGTCCTCGGATCCGAGCATGGCGACGACGCCGGCGACGGCCTGCGGGCCGGCGAAGCCCTGGCCGAGGGCGGGGGCGAGCTTGGTGAACAGGCTCCAGTCGGTGTCCTCGGGCAGGCCCGGTCCGGTGCCGGTGGTCATGCCGGACTCGATGGAGCCGGGGGCCACGGAGACGAAGCGCAGGCCCTGCTTGCTGTACTCGGCGGCCAGCGCGTGGGTCATGGACTGGATGCCGCCCTTGCTGGCCGCGTAGGCGGACATGTAGGGGTGGGCGAAGGTCGCCGAGGTGGAGCTGAAGTTCACGACGACGGGCTGCTCGCCCGCGAGCAGCGCGGGGAGCGACTCGCGGATCATCAGGAAGGTGCCGGTCAGGTTGACGGCGATGATCTTGTTCCAGAAGTCGAGCGTGGTCTGGTGGGTGTGCGAGGAGCGCAGGATGCCCGCCGCGTTGACCAGGACGTCGATGCCGGTGAGGGCGTCCACGGCCGCGGCCACGCCGGCCCGGACGGCGGTCTCGTTGGATATGTCCAGGATCGCGGTGGTCAGCCGGTCGGCGTGGCCGTCGGCGGCGGCCTGCTCCGCGGTGGCTTTGAGACCGGCTTCGCTGACGTCCACGGCGTGGACGCGGCCGCCCTCGGCGAGAATGCGGTGGACGGTGGCCTGGCCGATGCCGGAGCCGCCGCCGGTGATGAGGACGCGTCGTCCTTCGTAACGGTTCATGGGGTGAGCGTACCGACCAGATGGCACATTTTGCCACCCTGTCACGAAATGCAATTGCCGACAGGCCGAACGGTACGCTTCACCCGTGAGATCTCCCCGTCCGTACTCCCCCCAGAGCGGCCCCGGAACCCCGTCGCTGACCGAGCGCCGCAAGGCCGCCACCCAGCTCGACATCGCCCGCGCCGCCTGCGAGCTCTTCGCGGAACACGGTCCCGACGGCACCACCGCCGAGGACATCGCCCACCGCGCCGGCGTGGCGCTGCGCACGTTCTACCGCTACTTCCGCAACAAGCAGGAGGCCGTGGCCCCGCTGCTCGCGGGCGGCGGCGACGCCTGGCGCGCGCTGCTCGCCGAGGAGGACCCCGGCACCCCCCTCGCGCCGGCCCTGGAGCGCGCGGTGCGTCGTGCGCTGAGCGACTCGCAGGCGGTGGAGGAGGGCCTGGAGGTCACTCGCGGCCTCCTGCGGGCCGCGGCCTCCGACGAGGCCCTGCGGGCCGTCTGGTACCGCGTGAACCAGGAGTCGGAGGAGCGCCTGGTCCCGGTGGTGGCCCGGCTGGCCGGACCGGAGGCGGACGCGATGTCGGTACGCCTGCTCGCAGCGGCCTCCACGGACGCGATCCGCGTCGCCCTGGAGGTCTGGTCCACCTCGGACGCCCCCGTGTCGGGCCCCGGCTCCCCCGCCGACCTGGCGGTGCGCTGCCTGACGGAGCTGACCGGCGCGATGCCCCTGCTCCGCTGAGGTTCGCGGGGCAGGGGCATCGAGGCAGATCCGGCAGCAGGTCAGCGCCAGCCTCCCCAGTCACCGTCGTGGTTCCAGCCGGAGTCGTGCCAGCTGCCCCAGTCGCTGTCGTTCCAGTGACCGTTCCCGCCACAGTCGTCGTCGTTCCAGTTGCCGTTGCCCCAGTCGTTGTGGTTCCAGCGGGCGTGGCTGCCGCGCGAGTCCCAGCCACCACTGTGGTCGTGGGCGGACGCGCTGGTGAGCGGCAGCAGACCGAGGGTGAGACCCGCGGCCCCCGCGACGACGACTCCGATGATCCTACGGCGCATTTCCATGCACCTCCGAACATGTCTCGCTTATCGGGCTTTTAGGTACCGTTCAACCGTGGCCCCGACCGCTCGGGCTGTCAAAAGCAGAAGGCCCCCCACCGCTCTCCGGGAGAGCGGTGGGGGGCCTTCCAACAGGCACGTTGCCGGGTTTCGAAAAGATCCCGGCGGTGTCCCGGCTTAGAGGTCGAAGTAGAGCTCGAACTCGTGCGGGTGCGGGCGCTGCGCGATCGGGGCGATCTCGTGCGTGCGCTTGTAGTCGATCCAGGTCTCGATCAGGTCCGGGGTGAAGACACCGCCGGCCAGGAGGTACTCGTGGTCCGCCTCCAGGGCCTTGAGCACGTCCTCCAGGCTGGTCGGGACCTGCGGGACGCTCGCGTGCTCGTCGGGCGAGAGCTCGTAGAGGTCCTTGTCGATCGGCTCCATCGGCTCGATCTTGTTCTTGACACCGTCGAGGCCCGCGAGGAGCAGCGCCGCGAAGGCGAGGTACGGGTTGGACGACGGGTCCGGGGCGCGGAACTCGACGCGCTTGGCCTTCGGGTTCGAGCCCGTGATCGGGATGCGCATGGCGGCGGAGCGGTTGCGCTGCGAGTACACCATGTTGACCGGCGCCTCGAAGCCCGGCACCAGGCGGTGGTACGAGTTCACGGTCGGGTTGGTGAACGCCAGCAGCGACGGGGCGTGCTTGAGGATGCCGCCGATGTAGTAGCGCGCGGTGTCCGACAGGCCCGCGTAGCCGGCCTCGTCGTAGAACAGCGGCTCGCCGCCGGCCCACAGGGACTGGTGGACGTGCATGCCCGAGCCGTTGTCACCGAAGATCGGCTTCGGCATGAAGGTCGCGGTCTTGCCGTTGCGCCAGGCGACGTTCTTCACGATGTACTTGAAGAGCATCAGGTCGTCGGCCGCGGCGAGCAGCGTGTTGAACTTGTAGTTGATCTCGGCCTGGCCGCCGGTGCCGACCTCGTGGTGCTGGCGCTCGACCTGGAGGCCCTGGGCGTCCAGTTCGAGGGAGATCTCGGCGCGCAGGTCGGCGAAGTGGTCGACCGGGGCTACGGGGAAGTAACCACCCTTGTAGCGGACCTTGTAACCACGGTTGTTCTCCTCGGAGCCCGTGTTCCAGGCGCCGGCCTCGGAGTCGATGTGGTAGAAGCCCTCGTTGGCCGAGGTCGCGAAGCGCACGCTGTCGAACACGTAGAACTCGGCCTCGGGGCCGAAGAACGCGGTGTCGGCGATGCCGGTGGAGGCGAGGTAGGCCTCGGCCTTCTTGGCGATGTTGCGCGGGTCGCGGCTGTACGCCTCACCCGTGATCGGGTCGTGGATGAAGAAGTTGATGTTGAGCGTCTTGTCCTTGCGGAACGGGTCCAGACGCGCGGTGGTGATGTCGGCCCGCAGAGCCATGTCGGACTCGTGGATCGCCTGGAAGCCGCGGATCGAGGATCCGTCGAAGGCGAGCTCCTCCGCCGGGTCGAACGCTCGCGCCGGGATGGTGAAGTGCTGCATCACACCGGGCAGGTCGCAGAAGCGGACGTCGACGAACTTGACGTCGTTCTCCTCGATGTACTGCTTCACTTCGTCGGCGTTCTTGAACATCCAACTCCTCCTACTCCCGGTCCCCGGGGCAGGGACGGGCTTTTATAGCTCGTGGTGCGTCAGTGCGGTGCCGCACGCTGACCCGACCATAAGCAGACGGGATTTCCCAAGCATGACCCATTTGTTTCGCACAAGTTAACCAGGGTCCCGTCCAGGGCCCGTCGAACGCCACCGGTACCGTGGTGGAGTGGACAACAGGCAAGCAATTGGATCCTGGCTCTCCGGCCCCCGCGCGACCGCCGAGGAGATGGGCGTCGACTTCGGCCATCCGGGCGAGCGGCTGGGCCTCCCCCGCTCCGGGCCCGGCTCCGTGGCCCGCTTCGGGCGCCGGCTGGGCGCCGTCCTGATCGACTGGCTCGGCTGCCTGCTCATCGCATACGGACTGATCACGCACGGGAACGTGCAGGCCGCGGGCAACTGGACGCTGGGGATCTTCGTGGCCCTGTCGATCCTGACCGTGGGCACCGTGGGGTTCACCCCCGGGAAGCGGATCCTCGGCCTCCGGGTCATCGGGCAGGACGGCGGCCGCCTCGGCGTCCTGCGCGTGGTGGTCCGCACCCTGCTCCTGGCCCTCGTCATCCCGGCGCTCGTCTGGGACCGGGACGGACGCGGACTGCACGACCGGCTGGCCGGCGCGGTCCAGGTCCGGATCTGACGCTCCGGGCTTGACCCGTCCGGGCCTGACCGTCCGGCGCGGGACCGCACGACGCACCGCACCGCACGACACGACACGACACGACGACACGACACAGGGGCGCCCCCGGCCTGACGGCTCGGGGGCGCCCCTGTGTGATGTATACGAAGAGCGGGTCAGCGCATCTTTCCGCCGCGCGGCATCCGCATGCCCTTGGGCATCGGGCCCTTCGGCACGGGCATGTTGCTCATGAGGTCGCCCATGGCCCGGAGCTTGTCGTTGACCTGGGTGATCTGCGGGCCGGTCAGGACGCGCGGCAGCTTCAGCAGCGTCGTGCGGACCTTCTTGAGCGGCACCTCGCCCTCGCCGGTGCCGACGATGAAGTCGTGGACCGGGATGTCGGGCATGATCCGGGCCAGCTTCTTCTTCTCGGCCGCGAGCAGGGTCTTCACCCGGTTCGGGTTGCCCTCCGCGATCAGGACCACGCCCGCCTTGCCGACCGCCCGGTGGACGATGTCCTGGTTGCGGTTCATCGCGACGGCCGGGGTGGTCGTCCAGCCCCGTCCCACGTTGTCCAGTACGGCCGCGGCGGCGCCCGGCTGGCCCTCCATCTGCCCGAAGGCAGCCCGCTCGGCCCGTCGCCCGAAGACGATCGCCATCGCGAGGAACGCCACCAGGAAGCCCAGGATGCCCAGGTAGACCGGGTGGCCGATCAGGAAGCCGATCGCAAGAAAGACACCGAAGGTGACGATTCCCACGCCCGCGACGATCAGACCGACCTTCGGGTCGGCCTTGCGCGTCATCTTGTACGTCAGGGCGATCTGCTTCAGTCGCCCGGGGTTCGCAGCAGTCTCTGCGTTTGACTTCCTCGCCATACAGCGAAGTTTACGTGGCCTGCGGGGTCCGGGTCGCCGCGGCCTCAAGTACGTGTTCGGTTTCGACCCGGTCCTTGGCCCTGCGACGGTCCTCCAGAACGGCCGTCCAGGCGTTCCGGCGGGCGCCGCTCATGAGCAGCGACTCGATGCCGCGGAAGGCCTCGGTGAAGGACGGGATGGCAATGGCGCGTACTGGCGCGGCCTGCATGATGTCGGACCCTCTCTCGGTACTCACGTCGACGGGGTGGCGTGCGGTGTGTGCGGTGCGTGGATCCAGCGTCACTGACTGGTGTTACCAGGGCGTGACCGGTCGGTCAAATGTGATTGACACGTTGCAAACGCGGACGCGGCCCCCGGGCTCCTCCGAAAAGAGCCTAGGGGCCGCGTCACTGCGGTGTTACCCGTTGGTAAGTAATTGTGTGTGACCTCACAGGCACACGGGGTCAGATTCAGACAGCCGCGCGCTTCTCCATCGCCTGGCCGTACAGGCGGCCCGCACGGTAGGAGGAGCGGACCAGCGGCCCCGACATCACACCGGAGAAGCCGATCTCCTCGGCCTCCTTCGCCAGCTCGACGAACTCGGCCGGCTTCACCCAGCGCTCCACGGGGTGGTGCCGCGGCGAGGGCCGCAGGTACTGGGTGATGGTGATGAGCTCGCAGCCGGCCTCGTGCAGCTCCTTCAGCGCCTGCGAGACCTCCTCGCGCTCCTCGCCCATGCCCAGGATCAGGTTGGACTTGGTGACGAGGCCGTAGGCGCGGGCCTGCCGGATCACGTCGAGCGAGCGCTCGTAGCGGAAGCCCGGACGGATGCGCTTGAAGATGCGCGGCACGGTCTCGACGTTGTGCGCGAAGACCTCGGGGCGGGAGGCGAAGACCTCCTCCAGCAGCTCCGGGACCGCGTTGAAGTCGGGGGCCAGCAGCTCGACCTTGGTGTGGCCGCCCTCGCGGCCCGCCGTCTGCTGGTGGATCTGGCGCACGGTCTCCGCGTAGAGCCAGGCACCGCCGTCCGCCAGGTCGTCGCGGGCGACGCCGGTGATGGTGGCGTAGTTCAGGTCCATCGTGACGACGGACTCGCCGACGCGGCGCGGCTCGTCGCGGTCGAGGGCCTCGGGCTTGCCCGTGTCGATCTGGCAGAAGTCACAGCGCCGGGTGCACTGGTCGCCACCGATGAGGAAGGTGGCCTCGCGGTCCTCCCAGCATTCGTAGATGTTGGGGCAACCGGCCTCCTGGCACACGGTGTGCAGTCCTTCGCCCTTCACCAGGGCCTGCATCTTCGTGTACTCGGGACCCATCTTCGCCCGGGTCTTGATCCACTCGGGCTTGCGCTCGATGGGCGTCTGGGCGTTACGGACCTCGAGGCGCAGCATCTTGCGTCCGTCGGGTGCGACTGCGGACACGACCGGCTCCCTGTAACTTCGATTCTTCGGCGCCCACCAGGGTACGCCCGTAATTTCGTACGCTCTTACGTCGGCCAACCGGGTGTCGGCCGGACGCATTCCCCGCGGCCGTCAGCCGGCGGCGGGCTCGATCTCGCGCGGCTTCAGCTCGGCCTGCTCCAGCACGTCCTTCAGGTGCCGTTCGACGACCGGCAGCACCTCGGCGATGGTGATCTCGCGGCCCAGCTCGTAGGAGAGCGAGGTCACACCGGCGTCCCGGATCCCGCAGGGGATGATCCGGTCGAACCAGGTGGCGTCCGGGTTCACGTTCAGGGAGAAGCCGTGCATCGTGACGCCCTTGGCGACGCGGATGCCGATGGCGGCGAGCTTGCGGTCCTCGCGGCGCTGTCCGGCGTTGGACGGGGCGTACTCGGGGCCGTTGAGGCGGGCGTCGAACTCGTCGTCGCCGATGCGGGGGTCGAAGTCGAGGGAGAGCCCGCCTATCGCGGGACGCTGCTCCACGGGGTCGCCGAGCACCCAGACGCCCGAGCGCCCCTCGACCCGCGTGGTCTCCAGGCCGAACTCGGCCGCGGTGCGGATGAGGGCGTCCTCCAGGCGGCGGACGTGCGCGACCACGTCGACCGGGCGGGGCAGCTTCATGATCGGGTAGCCGACCAGCTGGCCCGGACCGTGCCAGGTGATCTTGCCGCCGCGGTCCACGTCGATGACCGGGGTGCCGTCCAGCGGCCGCTCGCTCGGGTCGGTGCGCCGGCCGGCCGTGTACACCGGCAGGTGCTCCACGAGCAGGCAGGTGTCCTCGACCTCGTCCGCGAAGCGGGCGGCGTGGACGCGCCGCTGCTCGTCCCAGGCCTCGGTGTACTCGACGGATTCCGGCCCGAAGCCCAGATGGACAAACCGAAGCTCAGTCACCGCAGCGCCTCCTCGTTGAACCTGCTGTGTGCACGCGATCGCACCAGGCCAAGAGTACGGCGACCCGTGCGCGCCCCTTCAGGCCCCCGGGTCCCCGGCCTCGGGCGGCGGGCCGGGCAGCTGCCGGGGACGCCTGCGCCCGGCGGGCGGGCGGTCCGGGTCCTCGTCCGCCCTCGGCAGCCGGCGGTGACCCTCGGAGTGGTCGTTGACCCAGCCGCACACCCCGCACGCGTACCGGCCGTCCAGTCCCGCGATGTACGTACCGCACCGGCGGCACTCCGCCTCGGTGAGCTCGGGGGCGGGGAGCGGGGCGGTGGAGTCCGTGAACGTGTCGGGGGCATGTGCCCCGGGGGGCCGGCGGGTCATGGGGCGCAGCGTACGCGGACGACGGGGACCGACCCGTAAAGGCCCCTCCTCATTCGGCACACGATCGGATGAATGTGGGACAGAGAGGGCGGCAAGAGCGGACTTGGCCGCTACATTCACGCCGTTCAAGGGCCGGGACTCCGGTCCGTCACGTCAGGAAACCGTGGAGCCGATGACGGAACGACCTGTCCAGCGCGTCCCCAACCGGCAGCTCGCGGCGCTGATCGCGGAAGCCGGGTTCTCCAACGCCGGGCTCGCCCGCCGCGTCGACCAGCTGGGCCTGGAACACGGTCTGGACCTTCGCTACGACAAGACGTCCGTGACCCGCTGGCTGCGCGGCCAGCAGCCCCGCGGCACCACGCCGGCCCTCATCGCCGAGGTCTTCACCCGGCGCCTGGGCCGCCGGCTGTCCGCGCAGGACCTGGGACTGGACGCCTGCGCGCCCGTGTACGCGGGACTGGAGTTCGCGGCCACCCCCGAGGAGGCCGTGGACATCGCCAGCGGGCTCTGGCGCAAGGACTCCGGCTCGCACGCCGAGCTCCGCAAGATCGCCTTCACCCCGGCCGGACTCGTGGTGCCCAGCCGCGACTGGCTCATCGGCCGCGCCGACGAACGGGTGGGGCGCGGCGCGGACCCCGCGGCGAACCGCGTCCCGGCCCAGGGCCGCCCCTCCGTCCCGCGCCAGCGGCAGATCGACCGCGGCCCCGGCCAGCGCGTGACCGGCGGGGACATCGCCGCGCTGCGGTCGGTGAGCGAACTGTTCCGGACCCTGGACCACGCCTACGGCGGCGGCCACGCCCGGCAGGCCCTCGTGCGCTACCTGGAGCACGAGGCCGAGCCGATGCTGCGCGGCACCTACGGCGAGACCACCGGGCGGCGGCTGTTCGCGGCCGCCGCCGACCTGACCCGGCTCGCGGGCTGGACCTCGTACGACATCGCCGCGCACGGACTGGCGCAGCGCTACTTCGTGCAGGCGCTGCGCCTGGCCCAGGCCGCCGGGGACCGGTCGTACGGGGCCTACGTGCTGGTGACGATGAGCCGGCAGGCCGTCTACCTCGGGCACGGCCGGGAAGCGGTGCAGCTGGCCAGGGTCGCCCAGCAGGGCGTGGGATCGGGCCCGCCCCCGGTCGTCCAGGCCCTGCTGCACGCGGCGGAGGCGCGCGGGCACGCCGTCCTCGGGGAGGTGCGGGCGGCCACGGCCTCCCTGGTGCGGGCCGAGCGGGCGCTGGGCGCGGGCCGTCCGGGCGACGAG
Organism: Streptomyces sp. NPDC004667; assembly: GCF_040609475.1. Classification (NCBI taxonomy): domain Bacteria; kingdom Bacillati; phylum Actinomycetota; class Actinomycetes; order Kitasatosporales; family Streptomycetaceae; genus Streptomyces; species Streptomyces sp. NPDC004667. The sequence continues at coordinate 99,221 of NZ_JBEXKC010000024.1, forward strand.
GTACCGCACTGGGCGCGGGCCTTCGACGAGGCCCAGCTCGCGGACGAGTTCGGGCACTGCCACCGGGACCTCCAGCAGTACCGCGCCTCGGCGCAGCACGCGGAGCGTTCGCTCCAGCTGCGGGCGCCCGGGTTCGCGCGTTCACGGCTGTTCTGCCGGGTGGTGCTGGCCACGGCGCGACTGGGGCTGGGCGAGCTGGACCAGGCGTGCGCGCTGGCGGCGGAGGCGGCGCAGCAGGCCGGCGAGATGCGGTCGGTGCGCGCGGTGGAGTACGTACGGGACTTCGAGCGGCGGCTCGAGCCGTACCGGGACGCGTCGGCGGTGCGGAGCTACCGGGACCGGGTGGCGGCGATGTCCTGAACCCCCCGCGGGCCGGAGTCCGGCCGGGCCGTGGCGCCCGGCCGGCCTCCGGTGGTGTCCGTCGCGCCGGTCCCCTTCCGGCGGACCGCTTCCGGCGGACCGCTCAGGCCGCCGCCGGCACCGCCGGTTGGGGGCGGACCGGCAGCGGGATGCCGAAGTCGCGGAGCAGGGCGGTGGCGGCGCGCCGGGCGGAGTGCAGGGCGCCGTCGACGGTGTTGGAGTCGCGGTGGTCCCCGCACACGTAGAGGCCGGCCAGTACCCGGACCGGGCGCCGCAGGTCGTACGGCGGGGGCATGGCGGGGACGGCCTCCGGGGAGTGGTGGACGGCCAGGAGCTCCCAGTCCCGGGTCGAGGTGTCGTAGAGCCGGGCCAGGCGGGAGGCGACCGTCCGGGCGGGCGGCGGCGGGCCGTGCACCGTGGTGGTGACCAGGCTCCGGCCGGCCGGGGCCCGGCCGGGGTCGACCGCGCTCATCACGGTGGTGTGGGCGAGGGGCCACTTGGGGTCCGCGTCCAGGAGCAGCGAGCCGTCCCAGGGCAGCGGGGCGGGGGTCGCGTGGTGGATGACGGTGACCTCGTGGAAGGCGGGCACCCGCAGTCCGGGCAGCAGGTCGGCGGCGGCGCGGGCGCCGGTGGCGAGGAGGACGGACCGGCAGCCGAAGTCGCCGTGGTCCTCGGTGGTGACGAGGTTGGTCGCCACCGACCGCACGCGGACCCCGGTGCGTACGGTGCCGGGCGGCAGGCCGGCCGCCAGCAGGTCGGGCAGGGCGGCGGCGCCGCCCTCCGGGACGGCCAGCCGGCCGCGGGCGAAGGTGCGCAGGGCCAGGTCGGCGACGCGGCTGGAGGTGGTGAGCGCCGGGTCGCGCAGCAGCGCGGCGAGCAGGGGCCGCAGGACCCCGTTCACGGTGCGCGGGGGCAGGCCGCGGGAGCCGAGGGCGGCGAGCGCGGTGCGTTCGGGCCGGGCGAGCAGCCGGTCCACGGGCAGCGCGGCGAGCCGGCCGAGGGCGGCACTGAGCCGGGCCTGGTCGAGGGAGCCGCTGGCCAGTGCGCGGGCCGGGGTCAGCGCCGCGGCCCGCTGCTGCCGGCCGTCGGCGCCGTGCACCAGGACCCCGGGGGCGAAGGGGCGCAGGACGAGCCCCTCCAGGCCGGGGGTTCGGGCCGGTTCGGTGTACGAGGTGTTGAGGAGCTGGCCGACCCGGTCGAGCCGGAAGCCGTCGGCCGAGGCGGTGGCCATCCGGCCGCCGGGGTCGTCGGCGCTCTCCAGGACGCTGACCGTGACCCCCGCCGCGATCAGGTGGTGTGCGGCCGCGAGTCCTGAGACTCCGGCTCCTACGATGACGACGTCCGCATGGTGTGCGGCGTGGTGTGCGACGTGGTGTGCGCTGCTGAGCACGTGCCCCTCCCCGAGGTCGGCGCGGCTGTGTGGGGTCCTCCTTCCCCCAACGGGCTCCAGGAGAACCCGAGTCCGGTGGGCTATTGCGCACAACTTCGGTCGCATGACGGTCGCATCCGGGTCACGAACGGTCGCACATGGTCGTGCGGTGCGCCTACGCCAGCGCTGCCCTGATCGACTCCTCGATCCCCGGGTGCCGGAAGGCGAAGCCCGACCCCAACAGGCGTGCGGGCAGCACGCGCTGACTGCCCAGCACGTCCCCGGCGAACTCCCCGAGCGCCAGGCGCATCACGGGGGCGGGCACGGCGCACACCGTCGGGCGGTGCAGCACGCGGCCCATCGCGGCGGTGACCTCACGGTTGGTCAGGGGGTGGGGAGCGGTGAGGTTCACGGGGCCGGCGAGGGCAGGGGTGTCGATGATGTGCCGCAGCGCGGCGATCTCGTCGTCCAGGGAGATGTACGACCAGTACTGGCGGCCGTTGCCGAGCCGGCCGCCGATGCCCGCGCGGAAGACGGGGAACAGCTTGCCCCAGGCCCCGCCGTCGGCCGCCACCACCAGCCCGGTACGGGCGAACACGGTCCGGATCCCGGCGGCGCGGGCGGGGGCGGCGGCGGCCTCCCAGTCCACGCAGACCGAGGGCAGGAAGCCGGTCCCGGCGGGGGCGCTCTCGTCGACGGGGCGATCGCCCGTGTCGCCGTAGTAGCCGATGGCGGAGCCGCAGACCAGGACGGGCGGCGGGCTGCCGAGAGCGGCCACCGCGCGGGCGATCGCGGCCGTACCGAGGACCCGGCTGTCGCGGATCTCCTTCTTGTACGCGGCCGTCCAGCGGTGGTCCCCGACGCCGGCCCCGGCCAGGTGCACGACGGCGTCGGCGCCTTCGAGACCGGCCGGGTCGACGTATCCGGCACGGGGGTCCCAGCGCGCCTCACCGGGGCCGGCGGGCGCGCGGCGCACGAAGCGGACGATGTCGTGGCCATCGGCCCGGAGGGAGCGCACGAGGGCCTTGCCGATGAGACCGGAGGATCCGGTGAGGGCGATACGCATGCCGCCAGTGTGCCGCTGCCCTGGCCGGGCGGGGGGCGGGGCACGGCCAAACCCAGCCCCGCCGGCGATTGAGGCGCGGGGGTCCGGGGGCTGGCCCCCGGCAGCGGACCCGCACCCGAACGGCGACCGGTGGCAAAATCCAGCCTCGCCGGCGATTGAGGCGCGGGGGTCCGGGGGCCGGCCCCCGACAGACGGCCCGCAGACGGAGGGCTACCGCCGGCAAAATCCAGCCCCGCCGGCGATTGAGGCGCGGGGGTCCGGGGGCCGGCCCCCGACAGACGGCCCGCAGACGGAGGGCTACCGCCGGCAAAATCCAGCCCCGCCGGCG